>NZ_JBSGCA010000032.1:0-81131 GCF_053601535.1 Nocardia sp. NPDC004718 | reverse complement strand
GCCGAGTGACCGAAGCGCATGCGACGCAGTCGCGAGTCTCGGTCGCTCGGTCGCGAGACGGGCCGCGAACACGCAGCGCCACAGGCGCTGCAAATCAGACACAGTGCTCGCGCAAGTACGCCAAGTCCTCCGCGAGGCCGTCCGCCGGAGTCTCCAGCACGACCGGCGCGTCCGCCGTGCGGCACACCTCGGCGAGCAATTGCGGGTCGATGGTGCCGTCGGCGAAGTTGGCGTGCCGGTCGGCGCCGGAGTCGAATTCGTCGCGCGAGGAGTTCAAGTGGACCAGGTCGATCCGGCCGGTGATCGCCTTGATCCGGTCGACGACGCCGATCAGCTCCTCGCCGCCCGCCCAGGCGTGGCAGGTGTCAAGGCAGAAGCCGGCGCCGTACTCGCCGACCGCGTCCCACAGCCGGGCGATGGAATCGAAATGCCTGGCCATGGCGTGATTGCCGCCCGCGGTGTTCTCGATCAGGATCGGCACCGCGAAGCCGCCTTTGTCCTGCTGACGCTCGAACAGTTTGCGCCAATTGTCGATTCCGGTCTCCAACTCGGCGTCGGAACGCACGTGCCCGCCGTGTACCACCAGACCGAACGCGCCGAGTTCGGCGGCCGCCTTCGCCTGCTGGGCCACCGCGTTGCGCGAGGGCATGCGCAGGCGGTTGTTCAGGCTGGCGACGTTGATCTGATAAGAGGAGTGCACCACGACCTCGATCGGGCTGGCGAGAATCTCCTCGGTCCGCGGATGCGGGGTGGGTTTGTCCCAGCTCTGCGGATCGACCACGAACATCTGGATGACGTCGGCGCCGAGTTTCTCCCCGAAGCCGATCGGGTCGCTGTCGAGCCGGACGTGTGCTCCAATGCGCATGCGGGTCACAGTACTGGCTGCTACCGACGACAATCGAGGGTGCGCCGCGAGGTGTTGCATCCCGATGGCTCATCGAGATACATGGGGTAGTGTCCGCGCGCTCGACTCGACAAGGGGGTGTACAGGTGTTGCAGACCGGCGAAATCTTCGCGGGCTACGTCGTCAAACGCGTCCTCGGCCATGGCGGCATGGGCACGGTGTACCTGGCCCAGCATCCTCGGCTGCCCCGCCTGACGGCATTGAAGCTGCTCAAACGCGAACTGTACGCCGACACCGACATCCGCCGCCGCTTCGAACGCGAGGCCGATCTGGTGGCACGGCTCGATCACCCGAACATCGTCACGGTGTTCGATCGCGGCGCCGAGGACCGGCAGCTGTGGATCTCGATGCAGTACGTGCCCGGCGCGGACGCCTCCTGCGCGGACGTCGACGTGCTCGCTCCGTGGCGCGCGGTGCGGATCGCGGCCGACACCGCCGCGGCGCTGGATTTCGCGCATGCGAACCAGGTGCTGCACCGCGATGTAAAACCGGCCAACATCCTGCTGGCCAAGGCGCCGATCGGTCAACCAGAACGGGTGCTGCTCACCGATTTCGGGATCGCGGGCATCCGCGGCGCGGAGAGCACGATCGGCTCGTCCGGCACGATCACCGCGACACTCGCCTTCGGCGCCCCGGAACAGCTGATCGGCAGGCCGCTGGACGACCGTGCCGATCAGTATTCGCTGGCGTGCACGCTGTTCTGGATGCTCACGGGAGCGCCGCCGTATCCCGGCGCCAACCCGGCGGCTGTGGTGAACAGCCATCTGTACGCGCCGATCCCGGTGCTCAGCCGCACACGTCCCGGACTGCCGCCCGCGCTGGACCCGGTGCTGGCGCGTGCGATGGCCAAGCGGCCAGAGGATCGCTTCAACAGTTGCGCCGAGTTCGCCGCCGCCGCGAAATCCGCCCTGTCCGAACAGCAGGCCGGGCATCGGACGGCGCCGCACGGCATTCATCCCGACGGGTATCCGACCGCGCCGACGTACCACGCGGCCGCGCCGCAGCACCTACCGAGGCCGCGGGAAACCCCTCGACCGTCCCCGAGTTTCCTGCCGCCGCGCCGCCCGGCGCATCCCGGCCTGATCGAGTTGCCGAACTTGCCCATGCGCCCGGGCTCGGCGGTGCGACCGCACCAGCAACCTCCGGACCCCCGGCCTCCGCCGGGCGGTCCGACGCATGTCGATCGCCCGCGCCGCAGCACGCTCGACGAGCGATAGGTGAGGCGCGACTACTGCTATGGTTTCGATGTTTTCCGTGGTCGGGCCCATCTCCGGCCACGCGTTCTTTTGCTGTACGCCTGTTCGCCGGTGGGTCCCGGCGGGCGGCGGGAAGTGGAGCAGTCATGCTGGCCAGCGGTGACGTTTTCGCCGGCTATGTCATCGAGCGGCAACTCGGCCGCGGTGGCATGGGCTCGGTCTATCTGGCGAAACATCCGCGGCTGCCGCGGATGACCGCACTGAAGCTGCTGAATCGGGAGATGTTCTTCGACAAGGAGGTGCGGGCGCGGTTCGAACGGGAGGCGGATCTGGTCGCCCAGCTCGATCACCCGAACATCGTCACGGTCTACGACCGCGGGCTCGAGGACGAGCAGCTGTGGATTTCGATGCAGTACGTCGACGGCATCGACGCCGCCTCGGTGGAACCGAAGTCGCTGCCGCCCGAACGCGCGGTGCAGATCATCAAGGAGACCGCCGACGCGCTGGACTACGCGCACGGCAACGGGGTGCTGCACCGTGACGTGAAACCAGCCAACATCCTGCTGGCCCGCTCCGGCGCCGGTCGCGGTGAGCGGGTGTATCTCACCGACTTCGGCATCGCGCGGCTGCGCGACGACACCGGTCATCTCACCCAGACCGGCACCTTCACGGCAACGCTGGCCTACGCCTCGCCCGAACAGCTCACCGGCGCGTCGCTCGATCACCGTTCCGATCAGTATTCGCTGGCCTGCTCGCTGTTCTGGTTGTTCACCGGCACCGGCCCGTTCTCCGCGACGAACCCCGCCGCGGTCATCCAAGGGCATCTGCAGGGCACGCCGCCCGCGCTGAGCAGCGTCCGGCCGGGCCTGCCCTTCGCGCTGGACGGCGTGCTGGCCAAGGCGATGGCCAAGCGACCCGACGACAGGTACGGCAGCTGCGCGGAATTCGCCGCGGCCGCCAGGCAGGCGCTGACCGGTTCCAGCGCGCCGTCGATGCCGGTGGTGGGCGGTCCCCGCCCGGCCACCGGGCCGCAGCACCCCACGGCGGGGCCGCGCCCGACCACCGGGCCGCAGATCCCCACCACGGGATCGCCGTATCCGGCTGCGCAAGGTCACTACGTCAGCGGCCCGGGACACCAGGTGCACACCCCGCAAACCAGCGGGCCGAACGCGCTCGCCTCGGCGTCGCCCGCGACTCCGCCACCCACGCCGGTGGTGAACTCGCGGCCGCACACCGGTCCCGCGCCCCAGCCGACGGTCGCCAACCCGTATCCCCAGCAACAGGCCGGGTATTCCACCTTCGCCCCACCGCACGGCGCGCACGTGCACCACTCGGCCGCGCCGCCGCCCAAGAAGAACACCGGCCTGATCATCGGCCTGGTGGTGGGCGTGGTCGTGTTGATCGTGGTGGTGCTCGGCATCATCGGCGCCGTCTCCGATTCGGGGTCGAGCAACGCGAGCACCACGACCACATCGGCGGTGAAGCCGAATCTCGTCGACGCTACCCCGGAGTCGGTCAGCGCGGAGTTCCCGCGGATGGTGCCCGCCTCCAAGTCCGAGGAGGTCGGATACAACGGCGCCGAATGCTGGCTGGCCTCGCCGAGCTCGCCGCCGTCGCCGTCCAAGGGCGAACCGGACTTCGGTGACTGGGCCGCGCAGTGGCGCTGCTTCAAGGGCGGCAACAACGAGGATCCGTACTACCGGATCTACGTCTACAAGACCCCCGCCGATGTGCAGGCGGTGCTGAAGGGCCTGCCCTCGTCGGCCGCCAAGTCCACCGACACCAATGGCGGAAAGTCCTACACCAATTACAAGTACGTCGACGACGGCGCCAAGATGGTCACCGCGTTCACCGGCGATCCCGATCGGACCCAGTACCTCATGTACACCGACGGCTTCTCCCACACCACCGTCGACGAGCTGCTGCGCTGGTGGCGCTCGGCTCCACTGAACTGACCGATGCCGCACACCGGCGAAGTCTTCGCGGGGTACACCATCGAACGCCTGCTCGGCCGCGGCGGGATGGGATCGGTGTACCTGGCCCGGCATCCGCGGCTGCCCCGGTTGACGGCGATGAAGCTGTTGAACCCGGACCTGTTCGACGACACCGAGTCCCGCACCCGCTTCGAGCGGGAGGCGGACCTCGTCGCACGGCTGGATCACCCGAACATCGTCACGGTGTTCGATCGCGGCGTCGAGGGCGACCAGCCGTGGATCTGCATGCGCTACATCGACGGCACCGACGCCGCGGCGCTGAACGCGTGGACGTTGCCGCCGCCACGGGCGGTGCAGATCATCGCCGAAACGGCCAAAGCGCTGGACTTCGCGCACAGCCGCGGCGTGCTGCACCGCGACGTGAAACCGGCGAACATTCTGCTGGAGCGCGTCGAGGGAGACCAGGAGCGGGTCTTCCTCTCCGACTTCGGCATCGCCCGGTTCCGGGACGACACCGGACGGCTCACCCAGACCGGCACCTTCACCGCCACCCTGGCCTACGCCGCGCCGGAGCAATTGTCCGGTGCGCCGCTGGATCACCGCGCCGACCAGTATTCGCTGGCCTGCACGCTGTTCCGGTTGCTGACCGGCACGGTGCCGTTCGACGCCACCAACCCGGTCGCGGTGATCCAGGGGCATCTCAACGCACCGCCGCCCGCGATCAGCAGACTGCGACCCGGATTGCCGGAGGCGCTGGACGGCGTGCTGGCCAAAGCGATGGCCAAGCACGCGGCCGGTCGCTTCGACTCGTGCGGCGAATTCGCCGCAGCCGCGTGGCAAGCGCTGACCGCGCCCGCGGCGTGGCCCCCACCGAGTCACCCTCCGCTGCACGCGGGATCACCGCTCCCCAGCGCAGGCGGGGGCCTTCGTCCACAGCGGCGTCCCCGGCGGAGAGCGCGGCTGGAGGCCGTGATAGGTCTGATGCTGGCGCTGGGCTTGGCCGCTGCGCTCGCCGCGCCATCGTTTCACGACACCTCATCCGGCTCCGCTGCATCGACCACCACGGTGGCCACGCGAAACACCGATGCCACCCCGCCGCCGACCACCCTGCGCCCGACGACGAGCGTCTCGGCCACCGCCGACCGTGCCACCATCGGCGCCCGCGCGGCCGAGCTGAGCGCCGCGTTCCCGGACATGCTTCCGGAAACCTCCGCCCAGCGCCTGGTCCACTCCGGAACCGGGTACAACAAGGCGGGCTGTTTCGCCCACGCGCCGGATTCCGCGACGACGCGCGACCACGAGGACCCGGATTTCGGCCCCTGGCTGGTGATGTGGAGCTGCTTCGGCGGGCCGAACAAGGCGTCTTTCGACTTCTACCTCTATGGCTCCCCGGCCGACGCGCAGGCCGCGCTAGCGGCGTTACCGGCCAACGACCGCGCGTCCGCCACCAACAACAGCGGGCACAGCTACACGAATTACACCCTGCGCGACAGTCGGAACCTGCGGCCGCGAATGGTCACCGCCTTTTCCGCGGACCCGGGCAGGGCCGCCATGCTGATGTACAGCGCCGGATTCATCGCCACCGAAGCCGAGTTCATGAATTGGTGGAAATCCGCGCCGCTGAATTGAGTTTCCCCCAGGGGGAGACGCGCGTCGTCCTGCCCACCGAAATCAGCCCCTCCGGCTACCGCCTCCACGACGTCCGCGCGCTGGCGGAACTGGATCTGGTGCGGACGCTGCGCGCTCTCGGACTCGACCTGGCCACCGTCCGGCGCGTGCTCACCCACGAGCTCGCGCTGTCGGAGGTCGCCGCGGCGCACGCCGACGCACTCGACACCCAGATCCGGATCCTGCGTCAGCGACGAGCGGTTCTGCGCGCGGTGGCCGGGCAGGGCTCGACCCCACAGGAGTTGGATCTCATGCACAAGCTCGTCACCCTGTCGGCTGCCGAACGTCATCGACTGATCGAGGATTTCGTGGAGGCGACCTTCGGCGGACTGGACGCCAACCCGGAACTCGCCGAGTTGCTGCGCACCGCGCTGCCGGACCTGCCCGACGATCCCGCACCCGAGCAGGTGGCCGCGTGGGTGGAACTGGCGGTTGCTCGCGGTGATCAACGGCTGGCCCGCGCCGCCGAGCCTGACGCCGGTGTTCGCCTGGTTCACCGCCGCCCTGCGCAGCGTCCAGGCGGGCTACTCGAAGACGTAGTGCGCGAATTCGTGGGTCGGGTGGAAGCCGATCGCCCGGTAAATTCGGTTGGCCGTGGTGTTGCCGATGTCGGCGAAGAGGCAGACCTCCAGGTTCTGGGCTCGCAGCTGCTTCGCGACGTGCGCGGTCACCGCGCTGGCGTACCCGTGTCCGCGGGCGTCCGGCGGGGTGTAGACCGGTCCGATCCGCGACCAGCCCTGGATCGGGATCTGATGCGCGGCAAGACTGACCGGTTGCCCGTCGCGTTCCCACAGCCACCACCGGCCCGCTTCGACGCGGCGCCGGATCGCGGCCTCGTCCAATCCGGACGCCATGCCGGCCTCCGCGCGCATGGCCGCGAGCCAGTCCCCGCACAGGGCGACGTCGGATTCCCGGGCGCGGCGTGGCGCTCCGGCTACGTCCGGGACCCGCAGCGCGCCGAGCCGGTGCAGCCGGGTGCGGTACGACTGCTGGAAATCTCTCCCCAGCAGTCCACACCAGTGCTGGGCGAAATCGGTCGCGTCCGCGACGACGCCCTCGACGCCCGCGCTGTCGGGGACGACCTCGGCCAGCGCGCGAGTCACCGCGGGAATGCCGTCGGGCGGTAGCGCGCCGAGATACACGTCGCGACCGCCCACGCGCATGGCCGCGCCTACCACCGCGGCATCCTCGCCGTGGACGGTAAGAAATCGCGATGGCTCAGCCGGGGCATCCATGCCCGTGACATGGTTGGCGACGCTCGTGGTGAGCACGGTGTGCCGCAGCGGATCGCGGAGCAGGAACGCCCCCGCGACCGAGCGGAACTCGGCGGCGTCGGTGGTGATCTCGATCCTCATACAGATCACGGTAGGCGCCTGAAATCTTGCGCGCCTTCGTTTTTCACGCCCGTCGCCGGGCCTGTAGGCGGCCGACCGGCCGGTTTACGGTGAGTCCGCTTCGCCGCCACCCGCGCGGAGTTTGAGCAGAACCAGTCCCGCGGTGCAGGCGAGAATGAGTCCGGCGACGGTGATTTCGACGTGCAGTCCGGCGATGCCGAGCACCGCCCCGACGAGTCCGCCGATGAAGATCAGCCAGGCGAGCGTCCGCGACACGATCGTGGACAGCGAGCGGCCCTGCTGGTTCGACGCGGGATGCTGTGCCGTTGCCGACACGGCATCTTCTGCGGCGCGGGACGAACCACGCCGCGACGCTGTCGAGTAAGCTCCCATCATCTACTCCTCGATGACGCCGGTCAGAGAACCACAATCACGTTCTCACACAACGTGTCTCTCATCCTTAAACCGGCGTCTCACGCGTAACTTTGCTCACACACGCTACGACTCCGGGACGCCGGAAGATAGCGACACGTGCCCACGACACGCCGAAGAGACCAATTCGATATCTGAATCAGAACTGTTTTAAATGCGCCGTCCGGCGCATACCCAGCGACCACTCGCCTCGCCGGACCGACCGGCCTCGAGTAAGGTGAGTCCACTCGATACACACCGAGGAGCGTCACCGTTGGAAAGCAGCAGGGCCAAGATCGCCGGTCCGGCGATCGCCGTAGGAGCGGTTTCCATCGGGCTCGTCCTGATCGGCGCCTGTGGCGTCGGTAAGCACGACACCTACGTGCCGCCTCCGCCGCTCAAGGCAGGCGAGTACGCCGAACCCGTTGTCCACGAGAACACCACCGGCTCGACGACCCCCAAGGTCGTCATCCCGCCGTCGCCCAGCTGGCGGATCGCACCGGCCGACCAGCGGCACCCCACCCCGTTTTCGGGCTTCATGAGCAGCACCACCGCCGAGCCGTCCCCGGGAAATCCGCACGACGACACCACGCAGGCGGCGCCCCCCGAGGAGCCGAGGCCGACAGCCGCGCGAGCGCCGGCGAGCGACTCGACGGACGAAGCGCCCAACCAACTGCGGACGACGCCCCGAGACGACGAATGACGCGGTGGTGCGCGAAACGCACCACCGCGGCACTCCTTACAGTTCGGGCAACTCGTAGTCGCCGACCCGCGAGCTGAGCACCCGCAGATGCTCGAGGCCGCTACCGAGGGTGCGCTCGATCGCGGTCAGCCGGGCCACGTAATGGCTCACCGGATACTCCGCGGTCACGCCGATGCCACCGTGCATCTGGATCGCCTCCTGCCCGATGTGGCGGGCCGCGCGGCCGACCTGCAGCCGTGCGCGCGACGCGATTACCGGATCGTCGGCCCCGTCGGCCAGCGACGCCGTGGCGTACAGGCTCATGCTGCGCGCCAGTTCCAGCGAGACGTACATGTTGGCCGCTCGCTGCGTGAGCGTCTGGAACTTCGACAGCGTGACACCGAACTGCTTGCGCTGCTTGAGGTAGTCGGTGGTCAGTCGCAACGCCTCTTCCATCGCGCCGACCGACTCCGCGCACAGGCTCGCCTGCGCGTGGGTCAGCACCGACTCGATGGCCTCGGTCGCGTCCGCCGCGCCGAGCCGCTCGGCGGGCGCGTCGGTCAGCTCGACCTGGGCGCCGCGCTGGCCGTCCACCGTGCGGTAGGACTTGCGGACCACACCCGTCGCGTCCGGCGCGACCAGGAACAGACCGACGCCACCCTCGGGCAGCGCGGCGCTGACCACGAGTTCGTCGGCGCTGTCGCCGTGCGCGACGGGGTTCTTCACGCCGGTCAGCGTGTACGAATCGCCCTGCGCCGTGGCGGTGGTCGCCAGTTCGGCGGCCGGCCAGCGCACCCCGGGCTCGGCATGGGCGAAGGCAAGCAGCTTCGCACCCGAGGCCACCTCGGGCAGGATTCGCTGCCGCTGTTCGGCGCTGCCCGCCGCGGCGACCAGGCCACCGGGGACCAGCACCGCGTCCAGGATCGGTTCCGGCGCGAGCCTGCGGCCCACCTCCTCGAGCACGACCATGGTCTCCACCGGACCGGCGCCGACGCCGCCGTCCTCCTCGGTGAAACTCAGGCCGAGCACGCCCAGTTCGGCGAGCTGGCGCCACACGTCGCGGCTCCAGCCAAGTTCGGAGTCGACCACCTTCAGCCGTGATTCGGCGTCGTAGTTGCGCGCGAGCAGGTCACGGACCGTGTCGCGGAGCATGACCTGTTCATCGGTGAGATCGAAATCCATGGTTGCGCCTCACAATCCGAGGATCGTGGAGGCGATGATGGTGCGCTGCACCTCGCTGGAGCCTCCGTAGATGGTTGTCTTGCGGTAGTTCAGGTAGGAGGGGCCGCTGCGCTGCGCCCAGCCGGGCGAGGCGATGTCGTCCGCGCCCACCGGGATGGCGTCCGGTCCGGCGATGTCCAGCAGCAGCTCGGTGGCGGCCTGCTGGAGTTCCGAACCGCGCAGCTTCAGCACCGAAGAGGCCGGATTCGGCTTGCCGTCGGAGGAATTGGAGACCACCCGCAACTGGGTGAGCTCCAGCGCGAGCAGCTCGTTCTCCAGTTCGGCGATCCGCGCCGCGAACACCGGGTCCTCCAGCAGCGTGCCGTTGCCCGACTTGATCTTCGCCGCGTACTGCTTCGCCACGCCGATCTTGACCTTGGTGCGGCCGACGCCGGTGATGCCGGTGCGCTCGTTGCCGAGCAGGAACTTCGCGTAGGTCCAGCCCATGTTCTCCGCGCCGACCAGCTGATCGGCGGGTACCCGGACGTTCTCGAAGAAGACCTCGTTCACTTCGTACCCGCCGTCGATCAGCTTGATCGGGCGGATGGTGACACCGGGCGACTTCACGTCGAACAGCAGGAAGGAGATGCCCGCCTGCTTCTTCGCCGCGCTCGGGTCGGTGCGGACCAGGCAGAAGATCCAGTCCGCGTACTGGGCCAGCGTGGTCCAGATCTTCTGGCCGTTGACGATGTAGGAATCACCGTCGCGGACCGCCGTCGTGCGCAGCGACGCCAGGTCGGAGCCCGCGTCCGGCTCGGAGAAGCCCTGGCACCACCAGATGTCCAGTGCCGCGGTTGGCGGCAGGAACCGCTCCTTCAGCTCCTGCGAGCCGAAGTGGGCGATCACCGGGCCGACCATCTGCGCGTTGAACGTCAGCGGCTCCGGCACCGAGGCCAGCTGCATCTCGTCCTGCCAGATGTGGCGCTGCATCGGCGTCCAATCCTTGCCGCCCCACTCCACGGGCCAATTGGGCACCGCGAGGCCATGGTCGTTGAGGATCTTGTGCGCGGTGACGATGTCGTCGCGGGTCAGCTCACGGCCGTCCCGGACGCGCTCGCGAATGTCGGCCGGGATCTCGGTCCGATAGAACTTGCGCAGTTCGTCGCGGAAGGCGACGTCGTCGGGGGACAAGGATAGTTTCATACGCATCTCCCTGCGTGTCTCGTACGTCCGAGTCCAAACTACCCCCCGGTAATCCTCCCCTGTCGACTGGATCACAGGTGCGGGACACACTCGCCGTTCGCGACGTCGGATTCCGCACCGCTCCCCGGGACGGCGACCGTCGCGAGCTGGTACGTTGCTGCAGGTGGGCCGGGGGCCCACAGGGTTCGGTATCGAGGAGAACGAGTGAACGGCAGGACCATCGCACGCGCCGCGGCCGCCGCGGCATCCCTCGGCATCGGCGCGATTCTCACCTTCTCCGCGCCCGCCACCGCCGAGCGGACCCAGGCGCCGGTGGACACCGGCCTGGCCCATCTGACCGACATCGCGGGGGCCGACCCGTCCGCACAGGAGGGCATCGCCGCGCTCACGCGCTACGCGGGCTTGATCGACGCCGCGCACCTGCGCGAGGTCTCCAGCGTGTTCACCCCGTTCTCCTACGCCGCGCCCACCTTCGGCTGCGGCAGCAACGGCCCGATCACCACGATCATCGCCGCCGCGACAACCGAGGGGACCGGCAACGGCCGTGACCTGAACGTGGATCCCGGCGAGCTGCGGTTCAGCGCGACTCCTTCGCACCCCGGCGCCCCCCTGGCGTCCGGGCTCGTGGTCGCCTGGGTGAACGTGAACACCGGCGCCAGCGGCATCGACCCGCTCGACGACGTGACCGAGTACCGCCAGCCCACGCTGTCCAAGACGGTCCGCAGCGGACCCGGCACGGTGCTCGCTTCGATGTGGGGCATCATCGACTACCCGTTCGCCCACTGTGTGATGACTCCCACCGTGGGACTCTTCACGGTGCCGGACAACCCGCCTCCGCCGCCCGCGGCTCCTGCGCCCAACCCCGCCCCTGCTCAGCCCGCGCCGAGCGGCTCCGGCGGCGAACCCACCCCGTAGAAACGTTTCATCGAGACGTCGGCCGACCGTCGTGCCCGGCCCCCGACCGGCCGAGGCCCGGCCGCTCGATGCGACCGCGCCGTCGCGTCGGTGATCGAACGGCCAGGACGGCCCAATGCGCCGCATGGACTCCCGCCACCGTGGAGCAACCGGGCACCGGCTGCTCCACTCATCGCCGAACCGACCGGGTGCCGGGCAGGTGCCTCTCCCTATCGGACGGCGGCGAAGAACGCGCGGATGTCGGCGACGTGCGCGTCCGGCCGTTCCATCGCGATGAAGTGGTTTCCCGTGTTGCCCTCCGGCCAGTGCACGATGGTGTTGTCGCGCTCGGCGAGCCGCCGCATCAGCGCGGAGCCGCCGCCGTACGTGCCGGTCGGCACCGCTTTCTGTCCCTTCGGCCAGGTGAACCCGCCGTCGCCGAGGCCGTTGTACATCGGCCAGGACGACGAGGCCGCGGTGCCGGTGAACCAGTACAGGCTGACGTTGGTCAGCAGCTGATCGCGGCTGATCACGTCCTCCACCCGGTCGGCCAGCGGGGCGAACTCGGTGAACTTCTGCATCAGCCAGGCGAGCAGGCCCACCGGTGAATCGGTCCACGCGTGGGCGAAGGTCTGTGGGGCGGGGCGCAGCAGGACGTGGTGGTCCACGCCGCCGGTCATCCACTGCTGCATGAGCTCCCACTCGGCACGCTCGTCCGGCGTCATGGTGGGCACGTCCGCTTCGGTGGGCATGCCGATCCCGCCGTCGAGGTGCACGCCGATCACCCGGTCCGGCGCGGCGATGGCGAGTTCCGGCGCGACGTAGGCGCCGAGATCGCCACCCTGTGCGCCGAAGCGCCGGTAGCCGAGCCGCTCCAGCAGGGTCAGCCACATATCGGCCACTTTCGCCGGTGTCATGCCTGGCTCGCGCGGCCCGTCGGAGAAGCCGAAGCCCGGCACCGAGGGCACCACGACGTGGAAGGCCTGCGCGGGGTCGAGTCCGTGCGCACGCGGATCGGCGAGCGGGCCGATGGTCCCCGCGAATTCGGCGAACGAGTTCGGCCAGCCATGGGTGAGGATCAGCGGCGTCGCGTCCGGTTCCGGTGAACGCACATGCAGGAAGTGCACGTCGAGCCCCTCGATGCGCGTCTTGAACTGCGGAAACTCGTTCAGCGCCGCTTCCTGTGCCCGCCAGTCGAATCCGGTCCGCCAGTACTCGGCCAGCTCGCGAAGATAGTCCACCGGCACGCCGCGCTCCCAGCCCGTGCCCGGCAGCTGGGCGGCCCAACGGGTGCGAGCGAGCCGGTCGTGCAGGTCGTCCAGGTCGGACTGCGGAATCTCGATGCGGAACGGGCGAATGGCGGTGGTCATCGGTACGCCTCCTCGGCGGTCGGTGCTGCGGTACAGCGATGACGTTAAGCAGCATCTAGGACCGATAACGTCCTAGATTTCCGGCATCATCTGATTCGTGAACGACACTCCCGCCCGACTGCTTCGCCTGCTGTCGCTGCTCCAGACGCCACGGGAATGGCCGGGCAGCGAATTGGCCGAACGCCTCGGTGTCACCGACCGCACGGTGCGCCGCGACATCGATCGGCTGCGCGAACTCGGCTATCCGGTGACCGCGACGCTCGGCGCCGCGGGCGGATACCGCCTCGCGGCGGGCACGGCGATGCCGCCGCTACTGGTCGAGGACGACGAGGCCGTCGCCATCGCGGTCGGGTTGCGGGCCGCCGCCGGGTCCGCGGTGGCCGGGATCGAGGAGGCGTCGGTCCGGGCGCTGGCCAAGGTGGAGCAGGTACTGCCCGCGAAGTTGCGACGCAGGGTGCGGGTACTCGCCGTCGCGCTGACCCCGCCCACCGTCGACGGGCCCACGGCCGACCCCGAGGTGCTCGCCACGCTCGCGGCGACCGTGACCAACCGGGAGCGGGTGCGTTTCGCCTACCGCGACGAGGCGGGCGCCGAGACCAGGCGCAACACCGAGCCGGTCGGCCTCGTGCCCGCCCGGCGGCGCTGGTATCTGGTCGGCTACGACCTGGATCGGGCCGGCTGGCGGGTCTACCGCGTCGACCGGATCGACCGTCCGCAGCCCACCGCCGCCCGCTTCACGCCGCGTCCGCTACCCGCCGCCGATGCCGCCGCCTACGTCGCGGGCCGCCGCGCCGACTGGGGCACACCGTCCTTCCGGGTCCGAGTGACCATCCACACCTCCGCCGACCGGGTTACGGGGCGGCTGGGTGAAAGCCCCGGCGATGTCGTCGCGATCGACCCGGACACCTGCCGGATCGACGCCCGGCGCGACGACGCGCCGGAATGGTTGGCTCACCGGCTGCTCGCGCTGGGGGCGGACTTCGAAGTCCACGAGCCTCCGGAACTCATCGCCCAGCTGCGGGCCATCGCTGACCGAGCCGAGCGCGCGATCGACCCGCAGCACGGCCCGGTTACCTGAGCGCGCCGGTTCCCGCTTCCCGACGACAGCATCACCGGCCAATCGCACAAGCGAGGCGTAACCAAAACCCCTGCCGGACAGGATATTTCCCCTCGCCGCGGTGTGTGGACCGCGCGTTCGGTGCCGGCTCGTGGACACGCGGCCCTCCTAGCCCTGCGGCGGGATGCCCGCGCGGCCGGATCGCCGGGCCCGCCGACACGGTGCCACCGATCGACGTGGAGGTGGACGCCGCTCCACTCGGCTTTGCGTGCGGACGAACCGGGACAGCGCCGAAGCTGTGAATCCCGACGACGGCGGCTCGACCTCAGCGAGAGAGCTGAATGCGGAGGAGAGCGCCGGATTCCGTGCTCGCCGTCAATTCGCCCGGACGGCCGGGGACGGCCGCGACCGCGGTGAGCGGCTGGCCGTTGAGCACGGCGCAGGTGACGCCGGTAGTCGGATCGACGCGGATCAATTGGCCGGTGAGGGTGGTGACGTAGAGGATGCCGCTCGGATCGGCCAGAAGATCGTCGGCGAAATCCGGGAGACCGGCCAGTTGTGCGGACAGGTCGGCGACGGTGCTGCGGGACGCGGGCGCGTCGAGCGGGACGCGAACGATCCGGCCGAGCGGGCCGCCGTTGGCGGTCACGTAGAGCACGCCGTCGTGCACGATCGCGCCGTTGGCGGCCAGTCCGGCCAGCGGCGCCGCCCACTCGGTGTCGAGGGAGGCGTCGGGACGGACCTTGATCACGCCGGAGAGGGTCGCGACGTACAGATTGCCGCTCGGGTCGAACGCCGCGCCGTTGGGCATCGTGAAGCCGGAGACGAAGACCTCCGGCTTCGGCACGGCCGCCGCCGGATCGAATCGGAGCACGCCGCCGGGACGGACGACGCTGACCGGCGCGTCACCGTAGACCACGTACAGCAGGCCGTCGGGACCGAGCCGCACCGCGCCGGGAAACTCCACCGGAACAGTCGCGGTGAGGTTGCCAGCGGGGTCGTAACGCTGCACCTCGTTGCGGTAGAGCCGCGATACCCACAGGTTGCCCCGCGCGTCGTAGCCAAGGTTCTCCGCCCAGTCGAGGACCGGCACTCGCGCCGCGACGGCCGTGACCGCCACCGCGGGGTCGCAGGCGGCGATGGACGGCGCGGCGCCTGCGCCCGGCGCGAGCACTCCGGTGCAGGCCAGCGCCACGGCGGACAAGAGGAAGGCGCCTCGACGGCGGAGAGTTCGCAACGCGGGCACCTCGGGCTCCGGTAGGTATGAGTCGCCGCGGATCTTAACCGTTTCCGGCGCGGAATCGTGCGGTCCCACCCGCGACACGATCTTTGGCACTATCGGTGGATGCCATTCTTCGACGGCGCGCGCGGCCGGATGCACTATCGGCGGTGGCCGATCGAACACCCGCGATACACCGTGGTCCTGCTGCCCGGAATCGGCCAGCACAGCGGCCACTACCACCGCTTCGCGCGCGGTCTGCGCCCCGCCGGTGAGGTATGGGCGCTGGACACCGCCGGGCACGGGTTGAGCGAGGGCGATCCGGAACGGCCGGGCACGCTCGCCGAGCTGGTGGCGGACGCGGTGCGGCTGGTCGAGCTGGCTCGTGGCGACCGGCCGCTGATTCTGATGGGCCACTCGCTCGGCGCGGTGACCGCGCTAGGCATGCTCGGGGCCGCCGTGCCGGAGTCGGCCGATGCCGCAACGAGTTCGACGGTGCTGGACCGGAACTATCCACTGCGGCCCGCCCTGCCCTCGGACGCGCTGGCGGGCCTGGTGCTGTCGGGCGTCCCGAAACGCGCGCTGGGCGGCGGTGCGCCGGGCGCGCCGGGAACGCCCCTGCCGCAGCGTCTTCCGGTGCTCGCGGTGCACGGTGTGGACGACCGGCGCGCGCCGATCGATGCGATCAGGGTCTGGACTAGCCGCCACGAATCGGTAGATTTACGGGAGTACATCGACGCCGGGCACGACCTGCTGCACGAGCCGGTGCACGCGCGGGTCACTGCCGACATCGCGGATTGGATGCAGGGTGTCGTCGTGGGGTTGGCACGACATCCGTAATCGCACTTCGGACGAGGAAGGGGGACGGCGCAGATGCCATCGCAAGAGAACGGGTTCGGCGGAGAGCCGCTCGCAGAAGTCACCGCACCCGGCGTCGACATCGCCGCGCTGAACCGAGCGGTAGACGACGGCTCGCTGTGGATCGACGGCCTCTTGGTCGCCGACGGCGCGCACGAGCGGTGCGCGCGCCAGTACGAGCTGCTCGCCGATCGGGTCGACGAGCAGATCCGCATCCTGAGCGCCGCCACGGCGTTGCCCGGCTTCGGCGGATTCGCCTCCGGCGACGCGCTGCGCGCCGGTTTCGAGCGCAAGGCCGACAGCGCGATCACGCGACTGAACGAATACGCGTCCGCCGCACGAGAACTCGCCCAGACCTTCCGCGCCGCGGCCGCCGTCTACCAGCAGGCCGACGAGGCGCTCGCGCAGGCGGTCGAACGGATCGACGTGACGGGAGCCGCGCATGCGTGAGATGCCGCGCGCCGGTGAGCGGGCCACCCACCGGCGCACCGATCCCGCCTACGCGCCGAACGTCGAGGTGTTCGACAACCTCACCCACGACGAGATCCACGCCAAGGTCCAGTTGCTGAACCCGGCCGTGCTCGCGAATGGGCGGCAGGCGTGGAGCGACGCGGCGGCGCACCTGGCCGACGCGGTCTTCCAGGCGCACACCGAGATTCGCGCGGCCATCGCCGACGGCTGGCGCGGCTCCGCCGCCAAGAGCGCGGACGCGGTGGTGCGCGTATTCGAACAGAGCGGCCAAGACCTGGCCGACGTGTTCGCGATCGTCTCGCAGCGCCTCGGACAGGCGAGCGACGCGGCGGAGGCGCTGCGCGCCGCGGTGACCGAGCCGTCCACCGGCGTACCGGATCTGGGGGCGGCACTGCTCGATCCGTCCCGGGCGACCAGCAATGTGGAGGGGCAGAAGGCGAGCGAGCACGCCCGTCAGGACGTCGTGCGCGCGATGAACGACATCTACGCAGGGGTTTTCGTGCGCACCGGCACCGACGTGCCCGCCTTTCCCGACGAATCGGATCAATCGGCCGCCCCGGCTCCCACCGCCACGCCGACGAGCAAGATCGTCGGGACAACCCAGGTCGGACCCGACGCGCAGCCCACTTCGCTCGGGACGCACGCGCCGAAGCCGATCCACACGGTGGAGCAGAGCGTCTCGGCGACGTCCACTGATTCGACACCCGCCGCCGAGACGCCCGCCACGTCCGCTGCCGCCGTGCCGACGCCCGGCACCGCGGTCGCGGACGAGACACCGGCCCCGGCCGCGCCACGAGTCGCACCCGCCGCCACGGCGGCGCTCTCGACGGTTGCGGCCGCCGCCGTCCTCCGCACTCCGCCCGCCACCGGGTCGCCGGGCCCGGCGCCCGCGCCCGCCTCGGCGACGAGCGAGCCGACGACGCTGCCCGCCGTGCCCGGCGTCGGCAGCCAGGTTCCGTCCGAAGAACAGCGCAAGCGCGACGAGCGGCGAAAGCACGACGACAGCTCCGACGCGGCGGTCACCGGTCTCGCCGCCGGAGCGATGGGTGGCCTGATGGGTGGTGCGGTGGCCGCCGTCGACACCCCGCGCGGCGGTTCGAGCGTGGCCGCGAACGCCGCGAGCGCACGCTTGGCGCCGATCGATGACGAGGACGACGAGTTCGACCTCGATGATCTCCCCACGTTCCTCGAGCCCTCCGACGACGGCGGCGAACTCATCGGGTCGCTCGATCCGACCACCCCGCCCGTGCTCGGCGAATGGACCGAGTACGAGTGAACTGGACGCTGACCCCGGATCAGTTCGCGCTGGCCTGGTCACGCACCGATGGGGATCGCATTCCCTATCCACTCGCCGTGCGCCTTTCGGCGCGCGACACCGCGGAGCGCACCGCGCAGCTTCCTGCGCTCGATCGCTGGTGCGATCAGGTGCTGGACGCGGATCTGGAAGCGGCGCTGCGCATCCTCGCCCAGCCGGACCTGCGCGTCGAGGTGTTCGGTCAACGTGACGCGGCGCCCGAACCGCCGTCGCGCGAGCACAGTGGACCACGCCCACCGGCAATCGACACCGGACGGGAATCCGAGGCGCGGCCGATCCGCATCCTCGGCGCCGCCGCCGGGAACATCGCGGTGGTCGCCGCGCAGCGCCCCGGTGCGACGCCCGATCGCGGCGGCGACGTGCGATTGTTCGCGGGCGGCTCGAAAACCCTGTGCCCGCGGATCGTCTCGATGCTCCCGGAGAACAATCCCGGCATACTGCCGCGCCTGACCGCTCCCCTGTCCCAGGTCGGCGAGGACAGCCGCAACCTGGTCACCGTTCCGGTCGCGGGTCCGTCTATTCCGTCCCGGATCCGCAAGCTGCTCCGGCAACCGCGCGAAGGCATCGGCCAGATGGTCGTCTCCGCGCGCCGCGGCATGGGCGAACCGCGCCCGTTCGGCGTGCTGTGCTGGATCGACGTGGTCGCCGACGGCCGATACGCGGTGCGCACCGGCACGGACGTCGACGTCGTCGCGGTGACCGCCGAGCGTTTGGCCGCCCAGCTGCGACCGCTCGTCGCCGCGGCCGCGCGCACCTCGACGGCCTACGCCGGGCGCTGAGCGTCTCGCCTACCCGCGACGGGACCATTTACGGTGTATGAGTGCCACTCTACGAATTCGAAGGCAAACGTCCGCAGGTCGACCCGACCGCGTTCGTCGCGCCGACGGCGACCCTGATCGGCGACGTCCGGGTCGAGGCGGGCGCCTCGATCTGGTACGGCGCGGTGCTGCGCGCGGACCTGGCGCCGATCGTCATCCGGGAACGCGCCAACATCCAGGACAACGCGGTGCTGCACGTGCCGCCGGACGTGCCGATGGAGATCGGGCCCGGCGCGACGATCGCGCACAGCGTGGTGTTCCACGGCGCCGCGGTCGGCGCCGAGGCCATCGTCGGCAACGGGACCACGGTGCTGGACCTGGCCAAGATCGGGGCGGGCAGCATGATCGCCGCCCACTCGCTGGTGCCACCGGGGGCGGAGATCCCCGACGGCGTGCTCGCCGCCGGTTCCCCCGCCGAGGTGAAACGGCCGATCGAAGGCACCCAGGCGCAGATGTGGGTGCGGCTCAACCCGGGTTTCTACGCGGATCTGGCGCAGCGCCACCGCAAGGGCATCACCGAGATCTGATCAGCACAGCAGCGCGGTGACCTCCGCGTCCTCGAGCTGGTGGAAATCGCGGTACGCGCCGCCGACGCCGCCGAGCGAGCGCGGCACCCACGGGCAGACCGCCTCGTCGGCCTCGTCGGTGACCCGGCGCATCGCCTCGGTCGAGGAGACGGGGACGGCGGCGACGACGCGCTCGGGCCGGTGCAGGCGCGCGACCCGGCAGGCGGCCACGACCGTGGCGCCGGTCGCCATACCGTCGTCGACGATCACCACCGTGCGCCCCGTCAGCGGGATCGGCCGCGACGCACCGCGCAGCACCTGCCTGCGCCGCTCCAGCTCGGCACGCTCCCGCGCCTCGATCGAGTCGACCTTCTTGGGCGTTATCCCGGTGTGCGCCAGGACATCCTGATTGAGCACCCGGACGCCGTCCTCCCCGATGGCGCCAAGCGCCAGCTCGGGCTGCCACGGCACACCCAGCTTGCGGACCAGCAGGATGTCGAGGTCACCGCCGATCACCTCGCGCACCGCGGCGGCCACCGGAACTCCGCCGCGCGGCAGCCCGAGCACCAACGGGTCCGACGCGCGTAGGTGTTCCAGATGCGCACCCAGCGCGTGACCGGCCGAGGTCCGATCGGTGTAGACCATCGATTCCGAACGCTACTCCGGTCCACGCTCGGTGATCGCGAATCGACGCAAGGCAAGACTCGGGTTCGCCGTGCGCACCTTGCTCAGGTACGCCAGGTCGATTCCGGCGGTCAACACGCCCGGTTCGTCGCCGAGTTCAGCGAGCACAGCGCCGGCCGGGTCCACGATCATGGACGCACCCGCGCCCCGGGGCGCGGCCTGGTCGGCGGCCGCGACGTAGACGGTGTTCTCGATCGCCCGCGCCCGCACCAGCGTGGTCCACTGGTCGACCTTGCCCGGTCCCGGGATCCACTGGGCAGGCAGCAGCAGCGCCTGCGCGCCCGCCGCGGCGACCCGGCGCACGCCCTCCGGGAAGCGCAGATCGAAACAGGTCTGCATGCCGAATGTGATATCGCCGACGGTGAAGGTGGCGGGCGCCTCGATCGCGCCCGGCTCGACCACATCGGATTCGAGGTGGCCGAAGGCGTCGTAGAGGTGCACCTTCCGGTACCTGGTGACGAGGGAGCCGTCGGGCCCGAGCACGACGAGAGTGTTGCGAATGCGGTCGCCGCCTGGCGCGACCTGTTCCACCGTTCCGGCGACCAGGAACACGCCGAACTCGCGGGCGACCGCGCCGAGGCCGGTGACGAACGGGCCGGTCAGCGGCTCGGCGACGGCGACGACCCGCTCATCGAGCCGGGTCACGGCAAACATCGAGTATTCCGGTGCGACGACCACGCGCGCGCCCCGTTCGCGCGCCGTGCGCACATGTTCGCGCACCGCCGCGAGGTTCTCCGCGGGGGAGGTCGAAGGGGCGAACTGGACGACCGCCACGTCCAGCTGATCCGGCGTCGCATCCCGATGCGCGGGCGAGTTGTCCAGTTGCATAGGTCTCACCGTATTGGGGCGGTGGCCGGGACGACCAGCAGGAGGCAGTAAACTCCTGCTCAATGAGCACCAATCAGGTTGACAGCGTTCCTGGCGACGACGACAGGGACATTGACGGCCCGTCCTTCGCCGATCTGGGTATCGATGACCGCATTCTGGCGGCCATCGCCGATGTCGGTTACGAATCGCCGTCGCCGATCCAGGCCGCGACGATTCCCCCGTTGCTCTCCGGCGCCGACGTCGTCGGTCTCGCGCAGACCGGCACCGGCAAGACCGCCGCGTTCGCCATCCCGATCTTGATGGGGCTCGAGGCCACCGGTCGCAGCCCCCGCGCCCTCGTGCTCGCACCGACCCGTGAGCTCGCGATCCAGGTCGCCGAGGCGTTCGGCCGCTACGCCGCGCACATACCCGGCCTGCACGTGCTGCCCATCTACGGCGGGCAGAGCTACGGCGTGCAGCTGTCGGGGTTGCGCCGCGGCGCGCACGTCGTGGTCGGCACGCCGGGCCGGGTGATCGATCACCTGGAGAAGGGCACGCTCGACCTGTCGCAGCTGCAGTACCTGGTGCTCGACGAGGCCGACGAGATGCTGAAGATGGGCTTCCAGGAGGACGTCGAGCGCATCCTCGCCGACACGCCCTCCGACAAGCAGGTGGCGCTGTTCTCCGCGACCATGCCCGCCGCGATCCGCAAGATCTCCAAGCAGTACCTGCACGATCCGGTGGAGATCACGGTCAAGGCGAAGACCTCGACGGCCACCAACATCACCCAGCGCTGGGTGCTGGTGTCGCACCAGCGCAAGCTGGACGCGCTCACCCGGGTGCTCGAGGTCGAGTCGTTCGAGGCGATGATCATCTTCGTCCGCACCAAGCAGGCCACCGAGGAGCTCGCCGAGAAGCTGCGCGCCAGAGGCTTTTCCGCCGCCGCGATCAACGGCGACATCGCGCAGAACCAGCGCGAGCGCACCATCGGTCAGCTGAAGTCCGGCGCGCTGGACATCCTGGTCGCCACCGACGTGGCCGCGCGCGGGCTGGACGTGGACCGCATCTCGCACGTGGTCAACTACGACATCCCGCACGACACCGAGTCCTATGTGCACCGTATCGGCCGCACCGGCCGGGCCGGGCGCAGCGGCGAGGCGCTGCTGTTCGTCGCGCCGCGCGAGCGGCATCTGCTCAAGGCGATCGAGCGGGCCACCCGCCACCCGCTCACCGAGATGCAGCTGCCGAGCGTGGAGGACGTCAACGCCCAGCGCGTCGCCAAATTCGGCGACACCATCACCGAGAACCTCACCTCGTCGAATCTCCCGCTGTTCCGCAAGCTGATCGAGGACTACGAGCGCGAGCACAACATCCCGCTGGCCGACATCGCCGCGGCGCTGGCGGTGGGCTCCTATGACGGCGACAACTTCTTCATGGAGCCCGAGCCGGAGCCGGCGGAGCGCCCGCAACGCGACCGGACTCCGCGCGAGCGTCCCGCTCGCCGCTTCGACGAGGACCGGCAGAGCGGCTCGCACCACCGTGCCACCGGGACCGAGCTGGCGACCTATCGGATCAGCGTGGGCAAGCGGCATCGCGTGGTGCCCGGCGCCATCGTCGGCGCCATCGCCAACGAAGGCGGCCTGCGCCGCAGCGACTTCGGGCACATCAGCATCCGCCCCGACCACAGCCTGGTGGAACTGCCCGCGCAGCTGCCGGAGGAAACGCTGGAAGCGTTGCGGCGCACACGGATCAGTGGCGTACTCATTCAGCTGCAACTGGATCAGGGTGCGCCGCAGCATCGCACGTTCAGCCGCGGCCAGCGCCGGGAGCGCGAGAGCGGCAAGCGGCCGGAGCGCCGTAAGCCGCGTTCCTGAGCCGGGCAGGGTACGTCGAGGTCAGACGCGCTAGCTACAGTGTTGCGGTCCGTGTGTAATTCGGCGCACGCCGGCAGCGGGTGTCCCGCGAAGACACAGGAGGGCCGCGTTTGTTCGTGTTCGGTGATCGTGTCGTCTGCACCGCCGTCGATCTCGTCCGCGCGGCGTACTGCGAGTTCGCCCTGCTGCGCACCCTCGACGCCGAACTCGGCACCATCCCGGCCGACCCCGGCAGCGCCGCATCGGGGTACGAGCCCGCGCGGGGAACCGATGACGTCCGTCGACGCCTGCTCGACGACTACCGCGCGCGGTTCGGCGGCGCGGTGGTCGAGATCGACCGCCCCCCGGACGAACCGGGCGAACCCGGCCGCCATGTCGCCGCGCTGACCGCCGCGCACGCCGACACAGTCGCCGCCCTGCGCTCCGGCGCGCATGTGGTGCACGGCGCGACCTTCTTCGACGGCCGATTCCATTGCTCCGCCGACTTTCTGGTGCGAGCCGAACATCGGGTCCGCTACACCGTGCACGGCATCGCGTCCACGACCGCCGATCGGGTGGCCGCCGCGCTCGAACTGGCCGCCTGCGCCGAGGCGCTCGACCATTCGGGCGCGCTCACCGCGCCGCTGGTCCGGCTGCATCTCGGCACGGAGAGCAGCGCCGGAGCGCTGAGCGAGCTGCTTCCGCTGTATCGGGCGCGCAGGAGCCGGGTGGAGCGCATCGTGGACGAGAAGCTCGGCGAACTGCTGCCCGCGCAGTGGGGCGATCCCCGTTATCTCGCCTGCGGCCGCTGCCGCACCTGCGTCGATGCCCTCTCCGCCGCGCGCGACCTGCTGCTCGTGGCCGGCATGCCGCCCGCCGCCCGCGCCCGGCTGCGCGAAGCGGGGGTGAACACCATCGATCGGCTGGCCACCACCGAGAGCTCGGTGCCCGGCGTGCCGCCGCGCACCGTTTCCGCGCTGCGCCGCCAGGCGGAAATCCAGCTGCGCCGCGAAATTTCGGGCGAGCCGACCTACGCCGTGCTCGACGCGACCGTGCTCGGGGCGCTGCCCGCGCCCTCCCCCGGCGATCTCTCGCTCACCGTCTCGGGCGGCGGACGGACTCCGCTCGTCGTCGAGGTCGGCGGCCCGGACACGGTGCACCTCTCGTTGCGCGGACCGAGCGGTTCGAGCGAGCCCGGCCGCGCCGCGGCCGCCGAACGCCGCGTGCTCGAGCAGGTGCTCGATTACCTGACCCAGCGCCGCCGGATCGATCCGGACCTGCACGTCTACCACTACTCCGCGGCGGTGCGGACGGCACTGCTGCGCTGCACCGGACGGCACGGGGTCAACGAGGAACTGGTAGACGAACTGCTGCGTGAAGGCGTTCTGGTCGATCTGTATCCGATCCTCCGCGGCGCGCTGCTCATCGGCGAGTCCTCCTACCGGATCGGCGGCCTGCGCCGATTGCTTCCCGGTGCGACCGATTCGGCTGCCGCGGAACACGATTGCCACACGGTGCTGCGATTGCGTGACTGGCTGCTCGATCGCGCGACCGAGCAACGCATCGCCACCCGGACCTGGACGCCGGACGCGCGGTCCACCTCAACGGTTGCCGGCGAGCCCGCACCGCCGTCGTCCCGGCCGTCGTCGCTGGAGGCCGCGCTCGCGGAATACGCCGCCGCGCAGGGCGATCCGTTGCATCCGGCCGCGTTGATGGCCGCGACGCTCGGCTACCACCGGCGCGAGCGGCAGCCGCTGTGGTGGGCGCACGCCGACCGGCTCAGTCATCCGGTGGAGGAATGGGCGCAGGCCCCGGGAGTGCTGGTCGCAGACTGGGGCACCGTCGATACCAAATGGCATCGCCGCCCCGACCGCCCCGGGATGCGGCGCTATCTCACCCTGACCGGACGGATCGGCACCGGTTCCAGCGGCGCCCCCGGCCCCAGCGCGCTCACCCCGGGTACCGCCGTCTACACCTTCTACGATCAACCGATGCCGGCCGGCATGATGACCGATGCGGGGCAGCGGGCCACCGCTACCGCGACGGTGCTCGGCTGCTCGGTGGACGCCGAATTCGACGACACCGTCCGGCTGGAGGAATCGCTGCCGGAGGGCTGCGAACCCTACGACGAACTGCCTTCCGCGATCGCGCCGGGCCTGCCGGACTGGGATGAGAACGCCGAACTGGCGATCGAACTCGCGGCGCAGCAATTGTTGATGACCTTGCCGGACACGCCGCGTACGGCCGTGTTCGACATCCTCGCGCGCCGCCCGCCCCGGTTGCACGGCGACGCCCGGTTGCCCGAGGTGCACGGCGACTACGCCGCGGCGATCACCGCCGCGCTGTGCGCTCTGGATCACTCCTACGTCGCGGTGCAGGGTCCGTCGGGCACCGGGAAGATCGCGACCGCGGCCCGGGTGCTGGAGCGGCTGATCACTCGGAACAAGTGGCGGATCGGCATCCTCGCGCAAACACCGGCCACCGTGGAGAACCTGCTCGACGCGGTGGTGCGGGCGGGTGTGCTGCCGGAGCTGGTCGCCAAGAAGGACGCGGCGACCGTCGCACCGGAGTGGGTGGTGATCGACGCCGCACGCTACCCGCGATTCCTGGACAACGCGATCAGCGGCTGCGTCCTCGGCGGCGAACCGGCCGATTTCGCGAACGAGGATCTGGTGCCCCGCGCGGGCCTCGACCTGCTCGTGATCGCCGACGCGGGCCGCTTCCCGCTGGCCGAGACGGTGGCCGTCGCGGAGTGCGCGCGCAATCTGTTGCTGCTCGGCGACCCGGTGGCGTCCACCGCACGCGGCGCCCATCCGGCCCCGGTCGGCGAATCGGTGCTCGGCTGGCTGGCCGACGGACGCCAGACCTTGCCCACCGAACGCGGCTACTTCCTGGACCGCACCTGGCGGATGCACCCGGCGGTGTGCGAACCCGTCTCCCGCCTGTACTACGACGGCCGCCTGCGCGCCAACGAGACGGTCACCCTGGCCCGGAAACTGCACGGCGAGGACCCCGGGGTGGACACCGTCCTGGTGGACCACTACGGCAACGCCACCGAGTCGCCCGCCGAAGCGCGCGAGGTGGTGCGCCGGGTCCGCGCGCTGCTCGGCATGTCCTGGACCAGCGGCGCGACCACGCGCAGGCTGCATCCCCACGACATCTTCGTGGTCGCTCCGTACGCCGCTCAGGTGGGGCGCATCCGGACGCTGCTGGCCCGCGCGAAGATCGAGGACGTCCTGGTGGGCACGCCGGATCGCTTCCGCGGCCGGGAGGCGGCGGTGGTGCTGCTGTCCATGACCACCTCCTCCCCCGCCGACGCTCCCTACGGCATGCCGTCACTGCTGTCGCGCGGGCTGATCCACGCGCTGTGCCGAGCCATGTGGAAGGCGATCGTCATCCGCTCACCGCTGCTCACCGAATACCTGCCCGCGAACCCCGACGAACTCGCCGATCTGGGCGCGTTTCTGCGGCTGACCGGCGCGGGTCAGCCGAAGCAGGCGCCCTCGCCTCGATAGGTCGGCGCGCTGACGCGGGAGCCGTCCTCATCGACCAGATGCACGGTGGCGAACCGCTCGCACAGTTCACCGGCCTTCGCGTGCCGGAACCACACCCGGTCGCCGATCCGCAGTTCCGCGGCGCCGGACAGCGGGGTCTGCACTTCGCCCGCGCCCTCGGTGCCGATCAACTTCAACCCGCGCGGCCACACCGGTTTGGGCACCCGCGACCGCCCTGCGGGGCCGGAAGCGATGTACCCGCCCGCGAAGACGGTGGCGATGTCGGTGGCGGGACGACGTAGCACGGGCATCGCGAAATACAGCGACGGTCTCGGCGTGAAGGACCGGTAGCCGTCGAACAACGTCGGCACGTACAGCCCGGACCCGGCGGTCACCTCGGTGACGTCCGGATCGGCGGCGCTGACCTCGATGGATCCGCTGCCGCCGCTGTTGACGATCTCGAGTTCGCCGGTCACCGACCGGACCGCGGCGAGCACCTCGGCCCTGCGCTTGCGGATCTCCGCCGCGGATGCCCGCTTCACCAGGCGCACCGCGACATTGGCGTCCGGGAGCCCCGCGATCTGTGCCTCGTACGTCATCACGCCCACCACGTCGAAGCTCCGCCGCCGGGCCTCGCCCGCAAGCGTGGCCGCTTGCTGCGGTGTGCGAACGGGAGAACGCCGCACACCCAGGTGCAGCGGGCCGATCCGCAGGGAGGCGTCCACGTCGAGGCAGACACGTGGCCGCACCCGGTCGGAGCCGACGGCGGCGCGGATCAGGTCGAGTTGCGCGGCGTCGTCGATCATCAGCGTGATGGAGCGCAGCGCGATGTCGTCGGCCGCCAGTTCGGCCAGCGCGGCGCGGTCCACGCTCGGATAGCCGAGCAGGACATCGCGAGCCCCGTGGCGTACGAGCCAGAGCGCCTCGCGCAAGGAATAGGACATGATGCCCGCGAAGCCGCCCGCCGCGGTGAGATCGGCGCCGAGGACTTCGGCGAGCACGGCACGGCAGCGCACGGATTTGCTGGCGACCCGCACCGGCGTGCCACCGGCTCGCCGCACCAGATCGGCGGCGTTCGCGCGCAGGGTGGACAGGTCGAGGGCGGCCAGCGGCGGGTCGAGTTCGGCGGTGGCCGCATGCAGCCCCGCGATCGGCGACGTCTCGGTCACCCGGACAACTCAACCACCAAGTTGGTCAAACGTCCAGTAGTTGTCAGAGTTCCGCGGCCTTGGCGGCCAGCCCGCTGACCATCTCGTCCAGCACCACCAGCATGGTCTCGTCGTTGCAGTCGGCCAGCCAGCGCAGCACCGTGCCCTGCACGATCGACACGACATTGCAGGCGATCGCCTCCACCGGCTCCAGCCACTGCGTTCCGGACAACTCGGCACACATCTCCAGGAACGCGGTGACTTCCGCGTCCTTCTCTTGGTAGAACTCCGTGGCGATCGGCTCGGGGAAGCAGTCGGCCTTGACCGCCCAGCGGGCGCGCAGCGCCTGCAGGGTCATCTCATACGACCTGATCTGCTTTTCCGGTGTGGCCTTGACCAGCGGCCAGTAGGCGCTGACTCCCGCGTGCAGCAGCACGCGCAGCGCGCGGAGGCCTTTGTAATCGATCGTGGCCGCCGCCGCTTCGACCGCCTCGATGACGGCGGGTCGTAGCCGGATTTCTGTTATCACTTCTCCACGTGCGCTCAACGACGACTCCCTCTCGGCGAAAGAACTCACGCACCTGCGTCGGCGCGACTCGCTGAACAGGGCGGGCAACATCGGGAAACACCTGGGCTGCCCGGTCCAACATTCACCAATGGTAGAGCGTTTTCGGGGTTTGAGAACGGGTTCGACGGGTAATTTCAGACTGAAAGAATGTTTTGTTACCCAACCGGGACCGGTATGCGATCGGGCCGTGTCACCCGGAAATCGCGCTATGACGGTGGATCTCGGCGGCGCTCGGCCACTCAGCAGACCGTTGACAACGGTACGGTCCTGGTATCGGGCAACCCAAATCCTGTGGCGAATCCCACAGTGAAACCTCCCAAAACGGTCAGCTTACCGTGGGAGGTTCGATCCACTACCGACACCCGTTCGTTCCGCGCTGCGGATAGCCTGGATCGGTGACTCTCTCGCCCCCCGCCGACCAGTATTTCCTCTCCGGCACGTTCAATTTCCGCGACACCGGCGGGCTGCGCACCGACGACGGCGCCAAGGTTCGTCCCGGCGTGCTGCTGCGCTCGGCGCAACTGAGCGGACTGGACGAGGCGGGCCACGCCGCGCTGCGCGACCTGGGCGTCAGCGCCGTCCACGACCTGCGCGGACAGCGCGAGATCGACCACATCGGCGCCGACCGGCTGCCCGCGGACATCCGGCTGAGCATCACTCCGTTCAACTCGCGCATGGCCGAGGCGCCGCCGCACGAGGCGACCGCGCGGACCGCCTACACGCACATGCTCGAGGTCTACCGCATGTTCCCGGCACTTCCGGAGGCGCACGCCGCCATCGCTTCCCTCGCCGAGTCCGTCCTGCGCGGCGACGGCGCCGTGCTGGTGCACTGCGCGGCGGGCAAGGATCGCACCGGGTGGGCCGTCGCGACGCTGCTGCGCGCGGTCGGCGTCATCGAGACCGACGTGCAGGCCGACTACCTGCTCAGCAACGGAGCCGTCCCGGCGTTGCGCGCCCTCATGACGACGAAGCTGCTGGCCGGCGAGGAACTCTCCGTCGACCTGCTCGGCGTGCGCGAGGAGTACCTGGACATCGCCACCGCCTCGATGCGCGAGTTGCACGGCGGCCTGGACGGCTATCTCGCGACGATCGGACTGACGCCCGACCTGCTCGGGCGGCTGCGCGAGCGAATGCTGGAGTGAGACAGGGTCACTCGACGGGCACCGGTTCTCTGCGCACCAAGCCGTCTTCGTCGATCGTCACCTGATCGCCGGTGTGGAACCAGGTTCCGGTGAACCGCGCCGCGGTCGTGGTCGGGTCGTCCCAGTAGCGCGGGGTGACGTTGGGCCCGCGGCACAGCAGTTCGCCGTGCCCCGCCGTTGCCCGCGGGCCCCACAGCGCCAATTCCGTTCCGCCGAAAGGAAAACCGAGTACCACGGCGGTTTCGGACGAGTCCGTCCGCTCGGCGTCGTCCACCGCGAGGCCGATGCCGCTGGTTTCGGTCGCGCCCCACACCGACCACTGCCTGGCGGCGGGGAACACGCCGCGCAGTTCGGCCGCGAGGGCGGCCGGAGACGCGGCGCGATGACCGGCCTTACTGATCCGCGCGATGCCCTCGGTGCGCAATCCGTCGGAACGAAGTTCCGCGAGCCGGGGCAGCAGGCCTGCGAAGATCCGCGGCGTCGCGGAGACCATGTCGACGCGCTCGGCGGTGATGGCTTCGGCCATGCCTCGGGCGTCCCGGGTGAGCACCACGGTGCCGCCGACGGCGAAGGTCGGCAACAGCTGATCGACACAGCCGCCCGCGTGCGCCAACGGCAACAGCACCAGGTTGCGCAGGCCGTCGGTCGGCAGGTCCAGCGCCGCGACCACCGAGCGCACGGCCGACAGCAGGTTCTCGTTGGTCAGTTCCACGCCCTTGGGCGTGCAGGTTCCGCTCGTGTAGCACAGCAGCGCCAGGTCGCCCAGTGCCGCGCCGTCATCGATGTAGGCGGCGCCGTCGGGCAGCTCGGTCTCGGCGCCCTTGCCGCCGAGCACGAAATCGGCACGGCTGTCGGCGATCACGCGCTCGGCCACCGACTCCGGGAGCCCGTCGTGCACCAGTACCGGTACCGCTCCGCTGAGCAGGGCTCCGAGGAATGCCTGCACCCATCGAGCGCCGGTGGGCAGGTGGACGGCGACCCGGTCCCCGTATCCGATGCCGTGCTCCTGCAAGCCGCCCGCGATGCGGGAAGCGGAGTGCCACAGCTCCCGGTAGGTCAGGCGCGGGCCGCCGACCTCCACCACGGCTTCGCGGCTCCCGAACGCGTGCACCTGAAGATCGAGTAGTTCGGTGAGCGCGGGTGTGAGGTTTCCGTAGCGCAGCACCCCGTCGGCCCCCCGAGCTAGCGGGTTGTCCCAGACGTGCGGGCCGGTGAGGGGATATTCGACGAGCAACTGCGACATTCGTCCTCCGCGTGCCTCGAGTTATCAGGCACTGCGACTATATGACGCATGTCACAACTTCGCTGGAATAGGCGATGAACGTGTCCTAGCTGTCACCGGCCCGCGTAGCGCGCCTTCCCCGGACCCTGCTCGAGGAAACTGCGCACACCGCCCTGCAGATCCTCGGTGCCGAACAGCTCGCCGGACACCTCCGGCGTCACCGAATCCGCATGTGCCACACCGCCGGAACGCCAGGCCTCGATGATCTTCTTGGTCGCCGCGTTGGCCTTTGTCGGGCCATCGGCCAGCCGGTGGGTCAGTGCTCGCGCCGCGGTGTCGAGGTCTTCGTGCACGGCGTTGACCACGCCCCACTCGGCCAGGGTCGCCGCGTCGTAGAGGTCGCCGGTCATCACGAACTCGCGGGCCCGTCCCGAGCCCGCGCGCTCGGCGAGACGCTGCGGGCCGCCCATCGAGGGGGTCAGCCCGACCACGATCTCCACCAGTCCGAACTTCGCCTTCGGCGCCGCGAGCAGGATGTCGCAGGCGAGGGCGATCTCGAAGGCGGCGGTCAGGGTCAACCCGTGCGCGGCGAACACCACCGGGCACGGCAGCGCCTCCAGCGGATGGATGATCTGCGCGAACAGGGTGCGCCACAACTCGGCGCCCTGCTCGGGCGTCAGGCCGTCGAAAACGTGCACGTCGACGCCCCCGGAGACCACCTTGCCCTCGGCGCGCAGCAGCACCGCGCGCGGCGTCCGCGCCGACAGCTCGGCGATGTCCTCGACCAGCGCGTCCAGCATCGACCGGTCGAAGAGGTTGAGCGGCGGATGGGCGAGCGTGAGGGTCGCCACCTCCGCTCCGCCGTCGGTGACGTCTCGTTCCAGCCGGGTGGCCTTCGTTTCACTCATCCGGTCAGCGTACGAGGTCGATCTGGAAGACTGTCGATGTGACCAAGTCGGCCAGCAAAACCGGTTCCTACGTCGAGCCCGGCGAGTTCAAACGCGACACGAACTACATCACCACCCGGATCACGGCCGACGGCCGCGACGGTTACCCGGTCGAGCCGGGGCGCTACCGGCTCGTCGCGGCGCGCGCCTGCCCCTGGGCCAATCGAACGCTGATCGTGCGCCGCCTGCTCGGACTCGAGCCGGTGCTCTCGCTCGGCTTGTGCGGACCCACGCACGACGAGCTGAGCTGGACCTTCGATCTGGATCCCGGTGGTGTCGATCCGGTGCTCGGCATCCCGCGGCTGCGCGACGCCTACCTGGCCAGGTTCCCGGACTATCCGCGTGGCATCACGGTGCCCGCCATCGTGGACGTGCCGACCGGCCAGGTGGTCACCAACGACTACGCGCAGATCACCCTCGACTTCTCCACCGAGTGGACCGCGTACCACCGGCCCGGCGCGCCGCAGCTGTATCCGGAGCCGCTGCGCGCGGAGATCGACGAGGTGAACCTCGCCGTGTTCCGCGACGTCAACAACGGCGTCTACCGCTGCGGGTTCGCCGGTGCGCAGGACGCCTACGACGCCGCCTACGACCGGCTCTTCGCCCGGCTGGACTGGCTCTCCGAACGCCTTGCCGCACAACGGTATCTGGTCGGTGACACGATCACCGAGGCCGACGTCCGGCTGTTCACCACGCTGGCCCGCTTCGACGCGGTCTACCACGGGCACTTCAAGTGCAACCGGTCCAAGCTCGCCGAGATGCCGGTGCTGTGGGCGTACACGCGCGACCTGTTCCAGACCCCAGGCTTCGGCGACACGATCGACTTCGGGCAGATCAAGACGCATTACTACGTGGTGCACCGGGATATCAATCCGACCGGGATCATCCCCAAGGGCCCCGACCTGGCGAACTGGCTGACCCCGCACGGCCGAGAGGCTCTCGGCGGCAGGCCGTTCGGCGACGGAACCCCGCCGCCCCCTCCGGCATCGGGCGAACGCGTGCCCGCGATACACACTTCCGCGTAAGGACGCACCCGCCCGGGTCGAAAGCGAGACATCCGCCGGTGGAACCGATGCGGCTGGGTACTTCGTTGTCATGACGAGCTGACGGCAACCGGTGCCATACAGTTCTACCCAGCAGACCGGAAGAGGAGGATGCCGCCGATGCTCAAAGGCGCGTTCGAGAAGACGGTGGTCGAACTGCTCGACACCGGGTCCCGCCTGCAGGCCCCCGCGGTCGCCAAGTACGTGGACCGTATTCGCCGCTCCCACCCTGGTGAGAGCCCAGCACAGATCATCGACCGACTGGAGAAGCAGTACCTGCTCGCGGTGACCGGCAGCGGCAGCGCGGTCGGCGCGACCGCCGCCTTCCCCGGCGTCGGCACCGTCGCGGCCATCGCCGCGGTGAGCGCGGAGACCACCTTCTTCATGGAGGCGTCAGCGGTGTTCACCCTCGCGGTGGCCTCGGTGCACGGCATCACGCCGGAAGACCAGGAGCAACGCAGGGCGCTCGTGCTGGCGGTCGTGCTGGGTGAGAGCGGCATGCAGATCGTGCAGAAGAGCGTCGGCACCTCCGCGAAGAACTGGGGCTCGGCCTTCGCCAACCGCATCCCCGGATTGTCGAGCATGAACGATTCGCTGCTGAAGCGGTTCATCATCCGGTTCATCACCAAGCGCGCCGCGCTGATGGCGGGCAAGGTACTGCCCGCCGGCATCGGCGCGGTGATCGGCGGCGCGGGCAACCGTGCCCTCGGCAAGGCCACGATCACCAACGCGCGCAAGGCATTCGGGCCGCCGCCCACCACCTGGCCGGTCGACCGCCATTTGGTCATCGAGGCCGATCCGCTCACCGCGATCGACCCGGCGAAGCCGCGACCTCCGGCCACTCCGCGATGAGCGGGACGCGGCCGATCGCGTTCGCGGTCCGGGGACTGACCAAGCAGTACGAGCTGGCGACCGCCGTGACGGACGTCAGCTTCACCGTGCCCTCCGGCACCATCGCCGCACTGGTGGGCCCGCGCGGCGCGGGCAAGACCACCATCCTGCGGGTGCTGTTCGGCCTGCTCGCTCCGACCTCGGGGACGGCGTCCGTCGGCGGGCCCGGTTCCCGGGGAAACACCGCGGGCTCCGCGAGCGTGATCGGCGGCGTCCTCGCGGCACGCGGACTGCATCCGGCCCGCACCGCACGCGAACACCTGTGGGTCTACGCGGCCGCGGCGAACGTCGTCGACAGCCGGGTGACCGAAGTGCTCGAGCTGGTCGGACTGGACGAACACGCCGGGACGAAGATCGGCGCCCTGTCGATCGGGCAGCAGACCAGGCTGGCCCTGGCCACCGCGTTGCTCGGTGACCCCCCGCTGCTGGTGCTGGACGAGCCGATGGACGGACTCGACCCCGCCGAACGCGGCTGGCTGCACGACTTCCTGCGCAAGCACGCCCGGCGCGGCGGCAGTGTCCTGCTGACCAGCGAGAGTCTCGGCGCGGTGCTGCCCGCCGCGGACCAACTGGTCGTGCTGAGCGAGGGCGCGGTGGTGTATCAGGGCACTCCGGCGCGCTTGCGGCGCGGGCATCCGGACCGGCTGGTCGTCGCCGCGTCCACCCCCATCGCGCTGGCCACCATGCTTGCGGCACAAGGATTCACGGACGCGGTGATCCGGCCGGACGGCCGCCTCGCCGTCGCCGAGGCGAGCGAAGCGCAGATCAGGACGGCGGCCACCGCGGCGCAGGTGCGGATCGATAGCATCGTGCCCGACCCGATCCACCCCGACCGCGTGCTCGCGTCGCTGACCGGACCCACCGCCGCGCCCGCGGCGCACTACCCGGGCCTCGCCGCCCCCGCCCAGCCACCCTCGCCGACGCCCTACGGGATCCCACGATGATCGCCATCCTGCCCACGGACCTGGTGCCGAACGTCAACTCCGAGGTGCGCAAGGTCGTCACCATGCCGCGCGGCCGGACGCTCGCCGCAGCGCCGCTCCTGGTGGCGTTGCTGGCGAGCGCCGCGTCGGCGAGCCTGGCCGGGCCGCCGGATCCGCGCGGCCAGCCCGCCACCGGCGCCGCGACGATCGGGCTCTACTTCGGCCTCGCCTTCGTCGTGCTGGCGGCGGCGGTCTTCGGCGCGCTGGCGACCGGCGCGGAGTACCAGTACCGCAGCATGGCCGTGACCACGCTGTTCAGCCCTGACCGCGACCGGCTCGCCGCCGCGAAGTTCCTGGTCATCGGAGGCTGCGCGCTGGCCGCGGCGGTAGCGGTGGAACTGGTGTCGGCCGGCGCGCTGTTCGGCGTGGGGCGCGGCAAGGTCCCGGTCACCGGGGAGTTCTTCGCGGTGCTCGGCGGCGGGCTGCTCGCCGCGGTCTGCTGGTCGTTGATCGGCGCGAGCGCGGGCATCCTGCTGCGGTCCTCGACCAAGGCGGCGGCGCTGCTGCTCGGCTGGAGTGTGGTCGCCGAGCCTTTGATCTGGCTGGTCGCGCGCGGTCTCGGTATTCCGGGCGTGGTCACCCTGCTGCCCGTCTCCGCCACCGTCGGCACCGTAGCGGTCGGTTCCTATCCCGACAGCGACTTCCTCGCCCCTACCCCGGCCGCCGTGGTGGTCCTGCTGCTGTGGACCATCGGCCTGGGCGCCGCGAGCTGGTGGAATCTGCGCACCCGCGATCTGTGATCCGAGGACCCGCCGGGAACAACGACTTGTCGGCCGGTGTCGGTACCGTCGATGACGAACACGGTACGACGAAGGGGACGGGCGAACGACGTGGACGGGGGATGCAGTCCGGGCTGGATACGGAGGCTGTGGGCCGAATGCCTACCGCACCGCGCGGTGCTGGGCGGCCTCGCCGCCGCGGTGCTCGGCGGGGCCATCGTCGAGACAGCGGGGCCGCTGCTGACCAAGCGGGCCGTCGACGCGGCCGGGATCGGTGACACGGCGGCGATCAGCGTGGTCGCCGGGCTGATCCTGGTGGTGGCCGTGAGCCGGTCCGGGGCCGGATTCGGACGGCGCTGGCTGGCCGGGCGGCTGTCCCTGGACGTGCAGCACACCCTACGGGTGCAGCTGCTCGGCGCACTGCAGCGGCTCGACGGCGTCGGTCAGGACACCCTGCGCACCGGCCAAGTGGTGTCGCGATCGATCACCGATCTGCAGCTCGTCCAGGGACTGCTGGCCATGGTGCCGTTGTCGGGCATGGCGCTGCTGGAATTCGGGCTCGCCGCCGCGGTCATGCTGTGGCTCTCCCCGCCGCTGGCCGCCGTCGCGTTGCTGGTGGTGCCCGCGGTCGGCCTGGTGGTCTACCGCATGCGGCCGCGCCTGCACGCGGCGACCTGGTCCGCGCAGCAGCGCGCCGCCGATCTGGCCCAGCACGTCGAGGAGACGGTCACCGGGGTACGGGTGGTCAAAGGCTTCGGCCAGGAAGCGCGGATGGTCGACCTGCTGGAGCGGCACGGTCGCAAGCTGTTCGCGGAGCGGATGCGGGCCGCACGGATCGACGCGCGCTTCGCGCCGACCGTCGCGGCGATCCCGCAGCTCGGGATGGTCGCGGTCATCGCGCTCGGCGGACTGCTCGCGCTGCACGGCAGCATCGGCATCGGCACCTTCGTCGCGTTCGCCGCCTACGTCGCCGTCATGACCGGCACCGCGCGCATTCTCTCCTCGGTGATCGTCATGGCGCAGCTGACCAGGGCGGCGGCCGAGCGGGTCTTCCAAGTGATCGACACCGCGCCGGTCATCGCCGATCCCGAACGCCCGGTCGAGCTGCCGGACGGCCCGCTCGGCATCGAGATCGATGCGCTGAGTTTCGGCTTCGATCCCGATCGGCCGGTGCTGCGCGAACTGGATCTGCGCGTGCGGCCCGGCGAGACGGTGGCGGTCATCGGCCCGGCGGGCTCGGGCAAGTCGACGCTCGCTCTGCTGCTTCCGCGCTTCTACGCGCCGGACGCGGGCCGTATCCGGCTGTTCACCGACGCCACCGCGCCGCACGCGGGCGCGGTCGACGCGATCAAAGCTCCGGCTTCGCGCGCCGGGACCCGAATCGGCGAGGCCGTCGACATCGCCGACGTGCGCGCCGCCGACCTTCGCGCCGCCATCGGCGTCGTCTTCGACGATCCGTTCCTGTTCTCCGACACCATCGCGGCCAATATCGCGCTCGGGCGACCGGACGCCACCGACGAGGAGATCAGGCAGGCGGCCGTCCAGGCCGCGGCGGACGAATTCATCGCCGAGCTACCCGACGGCTACGACACGGTGGTCGGCGAGCGCGGCCTCACCCTCTCCGGCGGCCAGCGTCAGCGGGTCGCGCTGGCCAGGACGCTGCTGGCCCGTCCACGCATTCTGGTGCTCGACGACGCCACTTCCGCGGTGGACGCGGTGACCGAGGCGGCGATCTTCGACGCGCTGCCCGACCAGGGCGGACGGACCACGCTCATCCTCGCGCACCGGGAGTCGACGCTCGCCCACGCCGATCGCGTGATCCGGCTGCCCGCGCCCGCCGGACACCCCGCTCCCGAGCCGGACGCGAGTTCGGCCACGGGCAGGCGAGTCGGCGACGGCTCCGCCGGTCGTCGCTTCGGGGCGGCGGCGGCCGACATCAGCGAGACGCCCGAGCTGCGCCGGACCATCGAGCGGCTGCCGCCTGCCACCGAGCAGCCGGACACGGACAGCGAACGCATTCGCGAGCCGGATCCAGGTTTCCGGCTCACCCGCCTGCTGCGTCCCGTCCGCGGGCTGGTGCTGACCGTGATGGCGCTGCTGGCCGTGGACGCGGCGATCGCCATCGCGTTCCCGCCGCTGGTGCGCTACGCGATCGACGGCGGCGTGCTCGGCGACGACGCCGGAGCACTCGTGCGAGCGACACTGCTCGGCGCGGTACTGGCCGCGGCGGGGTTGGCGGTCGGCGCGGCCACCACGTTGCTCACCGCGCGCACCGGGGAACGCGTGCTGTTCGCCCTGCGGGTGCGCAGCTTCGCACACCTGCAACGGCTCGGCCTCGACTACTACGAGCGCGAACTGTCCGGGCGGATCATGACGCGGATGACCACCGACGTCGACGCGCTGTCGACCTTCCTGCAGACCGGCGTGGCCACCAGCCTGGTCGGGCTGCTGACGCTGGTCGGCATCACGGTCGCGCTGCTGGTCATCGACATATCGCTGGCTCTGGTCGTGCTGGCGACGGTGCCCGCCCTCGCGATCGCGACGGTGCTGTTCCGGCGGGTGTCCTCCGCCGCCTACACCGTGTCGCGCGAGCACGTGTCGGCGGTCAACGCCGACTTCCAGGAGAACGTCACGGGCTTGCGCGCGGTGCAGGCGAACCGGCACGAGCCGCGCGCCGCCCGCCGCTTCGCCGAGTACTCGCAGCGCTACCGCAACAGCCGGTTGCGGGCGCAGCGGGCGATCGCGCTGTACTTCGCGTTCGTCGTCGGATGGGCGGACGTGGCGCTGGCGGCGGTGGTGTTCTTCGGTGCGCGCGAGGTCGCCACCGGTGCGACCAGCGCGGGCACGCTGGTCGCGTTCGTGCTGTATCTGGAGCTGCTTTTCGTGCCGATCCTGCAGTTGTCCCAGGTCTTCGACAATTACCAGCAGGCCAGGGTCGGGCTGCGCCGGATCGGTGACCTGCTGCGCACCCCCTCCTCGATCGCCGCCGACCCGGCCGACCCGGTGACCATCGGACCCGCGCTCCGGGGTGACGTGGCGTTCGACGAGGTCCGCTTCCACTACCCGGGCAGTCGCGTTCCCGCGCTGGACGGTGTCTCGCTGCGCATTCCGGCGGGTTCCAGCCTTGCTCTCGTCGGCCCGACCGGCGCGGGCAAGTCGACCGTCGTCAAGCTGCTCGCGCGGCTGTACGACCTGCGCCCGGATTCCGAGGAGCGCACGCGAGTGCCCGCCGCAGCAGCCGAAGGACACGCTCCCGGCGCGATCAGGGTGGACGGCGTCGACGTGCGCGACTATCGCCTCGCCGACTACCGCTCGCGGCTGGGCATCGTCCCCCAGGAAGCTCACCTGTTCACCGGCGACGTGGCGAGCAACATTGCATTCGGGAAACCATTCGCGACCCCCGACGAGATCGCCGCGGCGGCTGCGGCGGTGGGCGCGACGGAGATGATCGCAGGCCTCCCGCTCGGCATGCGACAACCCGTCGGCGAGCGCGGCCGGGGCCTGTCGGCCGGGCAGCGGCAGCTGATCGCGCTGGCCCGTGCCGAACTGGTCGCTCCGGACTTGCTGCTGCTCGACGAGGCCACCGCGACGCTCGACCCGGACACCGAGGCATCGGTGCTGGCAGCGAGCAGATCGCTGAGCCGGGACCGCACCACGGTGATCGTCGCGCACCGGCTCGGCACCGCCGCCCGCGCCGACCGGATCGCGGTGGTCGACCATGGGCGGATCGTGGAATTCGGCGAGCATACGGAGCTGCTCGCGGCGGGTGGGCCATATGCCCGGCTCTGGGCAGTGGCACAGGCGTCGGAGGGAATATTCTCGAATGACGCCGGGTCATCACCAATAGGGTCGGGGGTGTCGGGTGGTCAGTGAATCGGCCGATTTGCTGCTGGGCCTATCCTCAGATAGGGCGCATCGGCGCGCAATCCGCTGATCCCCGTGCCGGGCACGTCACAAACGTCGCAGCGCGAAGAACGAAATGAGGCGAACACCTGCTGTGAGCAGCTCAACATCCCAGTTCGGACAGAACCAGTGGCTAGTCGACGAGATGTATCAGAAGTTCAAACAAGATCCATCATCGGTCGACGAGAGCTGGCACGAGTTCCTGGCCGACTACACGCCTGACGCGAGTGGCGACACCGGCAACAGCCAGCCCGCCCCCGCGACCGCGCAGGCTGCCGCTCCCGCACCGGCTCCGGCGGCCACCAAGCCCGCCGCCGCCACGCGCAACGACGCCAAGCCTGCCGCCGCCACCGCGGCCCCGAAAGCGCCCGCCCCGGCCGCCGCCAAGCCCGCACCGGCCGCCGCCAAGCCCGCCGCTGTGACAAAACGCACACCGCAGACCACCCCGGCGCCGACTTCGAACGCCGCGCCGACCTCCGGCCCGAAGCAGGCCGACACCGCCGCCGACGAGTCCAAGGTGCTGCGCGGCGCCGCCGCCGCGGTGGCGAAGAACATGTCCGCCTCGCTGACCATCCCCACAGCGACCAGCGTGCGCGCCATCCCGGCCAAGCTGATGATCGACAACCGCTTGGTCATCAACAACCACCTCGCCCGTACCAGGGGCGGCAAGATCTCCTTCACCCACCTGCTCGGTTACGCCATCGTGCAGGCGGTCAAGGCGTTCCCGAACATGAACCGGCACTACGCCGAGATCGACGGCAAGCCGAACTCGGTCACCCCCGCGCACACCAACCTCGGCCTCGCCATCGACCTGCCCGGCAAGGACGGCAGCCGATCGCTGGTCGTCGCGGCCATCAAGGGCTGCGAGGCGATGACCTTCGGGCAGTTCCACACCGCCTACGAGGACATCGTCCGCCGCGCCCGCGACGGCAAGCTCACCGCGGAGGACTTCTCCGGCGTCACCATCTCGCTGACCAACCCGGGCACCATCGGCACCGTGCACTCGGTGCCCCGCCTGATGAACGGCCAGGGCGCGATCATCGGCGCGGGCGCGATGGAGTACCCCGCCGAGTTCCAGGGCATGAGCGACGAGCGCATCGCCGATCTGGGCATCGGCAAGCTGATGACGCTCACCTCCACCTACGACCACCGCATCATCCAGGGCGCGGAGTCCGGTGACTTCCTGCGCACCATCCACCAGCTGCTGATCGCCGACGAGTTCTACGACGAGATCTTCCACGGTCTCGGCGTGCCGTACGAGCCGATCCGCTGGCGCAAGGACATCCGCGAGCGCGCTGTCGACAAGAGCGCCCGCGTGCTGGAGATGATCGCCGCCTACCGCAACCGCGGCCACCTGATGGCCGACACCGATCCCCTGCGGCTGGTGAAGGACAAGTTCCGCAGCCACCCGGACCTGGACGTCACCCAGCACGGCCTGACCCTGTGGGACCTGGACCGCACGTTCAACGTGGCGGGCTTCCACGGCCAGGACCAGATGAAGCTGCGCGACGTGCTGTCCGTCCTGCGCGACGCCTACGTCCGCCACGTCGGTGTGGAGTACACCCACATCCTCGAGCCCGAGCAGTTGCAGTGGATCCAGGATCGGGTCGAGCAGAAGCACGCGAAGCCGACGGTCGCGCAGCAGAAGTACATCCTGAACCGGCTGAACGCGGCCGAGGCGTTCGAGACCTTCCTGCAGACCAAGTACGTCGGGCAGAAGCGCTTCTCGCTGGAGGGCGCGGAGGCCGTCATCCCGATGATGGACGCGGTGATCGACCAGTGCGCCGAGCACAGCCTCGACGAGGTCATCATCGGCATGCCGCACCGCGGCAGGCTCAACGTGCTGGCCAACATCGTGGGCAAGCCCTACTCGAAGATCTTCACCGAGTTCGAGGGCAACATGAACCCGGCCGCCACCCACGGCTCCGGCGACGTGAAGTACCACCTCGGCGCGCAGGGCACCTACCTGCAGATGTTCGGCGACAACGAGATCGAGGTCTCGCTCACCGCGAACCCCTCGCACCTGGAGGCGGTCGACCCGGTCCTCGAGGGCTTGGCGCGTGCCAAGCAGGACCTGCTGGACAAGGGCGACGGCCCGGAGGGCTTCTCGGTCGTGCCGCTGATGCTGCACGGTGACGCCGCGTTCGCCGGTCAGGGCGTGGTCGCCGAGACGCTGAACCTGTCGGGTCTGCGCGGCTACCGGGTCGGCGGCACCATCCACATCGTGGTGAACAACCAGATCGGCTTCACCACCGCTCCGGAGAACAGCCGCTCCACCGAGTACTCCACCGACATCGCGAAGTTCATCGGCGCGCCGATCTTCCACGTCAACGGCGACGACCCGGAGGCGTGCGACTGGGTGGCCCGCCTGGCGGTCGACTTCCGGCAGAAGTTCCGCAAGGACGTCGTCATCGACATGATCTGCTACCGCCGTCGCGGCCACAACGAGGGCGACGACCCGTCGATGACCCAGCCGTACATGTACGACGTCATCGACACCAAGCGCTCGGTCCGCAAGGCGTACACCGAGAGCCTGATCGGCCGCGGCGACATCTCGCTGAAAGAGGCCGAGGACGCCCTGCGCGATTACCAGGGCCAGCTGGAGCGGGTGTTCAACGAGGTCCGCGAACTGGAGAAGTACTCGCCGGAGCCGAGTGAGTCGGTCGAGGGCGACCAGCCGGTGCCCGCGACCGTCGTCACCGCTGTGGACAAGTCGGTTCTGCAGCGCATCGGCGACGCGTTCCTCAACGTGCCCGACGGCTTCAACGTGCACCCGCGCGTCAAGCCGGTGCTGGAGAAGCGCCGCGAGATGGCCTACGAGGGCAAGGTCGACTGGGCCTTCGCCGAGCTGCTCGCCTTCGGCACGCTGATCGACGAGGGTCGCGCGGTGCGCCTGACCGGTCAGGACTCCCGCCGCGGCACGTTCACCCAACGCCACGCGGTGATCATCGACCGCAAGACCGCCGAGGAGTACACCCCGCTGCACAACATCGGCAGCGAGAACCCGGGCTGGTTCGCCGTGCACGACTCGGCGCTGAGCGAATACGCCGCCGTCGGTTTCGAATACGGCTACTCACTGGGCAACCCCAACGCGCTGGTGTTGTGGGAAGCGCAGTTCGGTGACTTCGTCAACGGCGCGCAGTCGATCATCGACGAGTTCATCTCCTCCGGTGAGGCCAAGTGGGGCCAGCTCTCCGACGTCGTGCTGCTGCTGCCGCACGGCCACGAGGGCCAGGGCCCGGATCACACCTCCGGCCGCATCGAACGCTTCCTGCAACTGTGCGCGGAAGGCTCGATGACCGTCGCGGTGCCGTCCACCCCGGCCAACTACTTCCATCTGCTGCGCCGCCACGCATTGGACGGCATCCGCCGCCCGCTGATCGTCTTCACCCCGAAGTCGATGCTGCGCAACAAGGCCGTGGTCTCCGACCTCAAGGACTTCACCGAGAGCAAGTTCCGCTCGGTCTTCAATGAGCCGTCCTACGAACAGGGCATCGGCGACCGCAGCAAGGTCAAGCGCATCCTGATGACCAGCGGCAAGCTCTACTACGAGCTGGCCGCCGAAAAGGCCAAGCAGAAGCGCGAAGACGTAGCCATCCTCCGGGTCGAGCAGCTCTACCCGCTGCCCACCCGCCGCCTCAACGAGGCCCTCGAGGGCTACCCCAACGCCACCGACCTGGCGTGGGTCCAAGAAGAACCGGCCAACCAGGGCGCCTGGCCCTTCTTCGGCCTCAACCTCCCCGAGACCCTCCCCGCCCGCTTCGCCAACACGAAGCTGCGCCGAATCTCCCGCCGCGCCATGTCGGCCCCGTCCTCGGGGTCCAGCAAGGTGCACGCGGTGGAGCAGGCGGAGATCATCGCGGAATCGTTCGAACCGACCGCCTAGTCACCTGAGCGAAATCGGGCCGAATCGCCTTCGTACACGAAGCGATTCGGCCCGGTTCGCGTTTCAGGACGGCGCGAGCGCTTTCATCAGAGCAGCAGCAGTAGCCTCGTCGATGCACGTCGGCTTACCACCGTTGTCGGAGTGGAATGCACCGCCTTTGGTGTTTCCGGTGAAGTAGCACATCGGAAAGGCTGGTTTGCCTTCCGGGAAGGTCAGCGGCGGAGCGAGGCCGCCGAGGGTCTCGTCGCGCAGTGCGCGCAGCCCTTTGATCACATCCGCGCTCGTCGAAGACGGCGAGAGGCCGGCAGCTTTGGCCGCTGCCAGGAAGAGCTGCCCGCCTGCCCACGGCCACAGCAGCGGTGAGCTGAAGTCCGCGCTATCCCGAAGGCCGGGAATGTACTCGGCGAGAGCGTCATTGAAATCCTTGATGGCCGGAATGGATTCGTCGGTGTACAGCGCATTGGAGCCTGCGAAAATGCTGCCCTCGAAGTTCGGGTCCGTGGCCCACGCCTTCTGCAGGCTCACGCCGGTAGGAACCTGAATCGGTTTGTAACCTTGCTGAGCACAGGATGCCGCGATACGCGAAATCGCCTCGACCGAAACGCCGGGGAATACGGCGTCGACACCGTTTTCCTTGAATGCCAGGCAGGGAGCGATGTAGTTCGGCGCCGCAATCGCGACTTTCTCCGAAGCGAATCCCAGACCGGACTGTTCGGCCATCGGCTTCACCATCTGCGGTAGCTGCTCGCAGACCGGGATCTCGGCGCAATAGTAGACGCCGAGTTTATTCGCGCCCGCCTTCTTGGCCTGCGCGACTTCGCCCAGCATCAGCACCGGCAGCGTAGTTCCGGAGGTGAAGAAGTTCGGATCGGTGATGAACGGGGCATCGACCGGCTGTCCACCGATGACCGGAATGCCCTTGCTGTCGACGTAGCTCTGCCAACTCGAACTGACCAGGCTGGTTTGGCCGACGATGGCGACCACCTTGTCCTCTTCGAGCAGTTTTTTCGCCACCGCAAGCGCCGTCGTCGGATTCTGCTGGTCGTCGTAGGTGATGAGCTTGACCGGGTGCCCATTGATTCCGCCACGATCGTTGACCCATGACGCCCACGCCTGCAGCACATCGCTGCTGCGCCCCACCGATCCGGCGGCAGGGCCGCTGCAGCTGCAAATGGATCCGATGACGATCGGATCGCCTTTGAGCCCGCCGTCGGACACCTTCACCGGACCAACGGTTTCGGGCCCGTCACTTGTCGAGTCGGCCGAACACGATGTGAGCGCGAGCGCCGCCGCCAGTATCGGCGCCACGCACCACAGAAACCTTCTCTTCCTCATTACTGCACTCCTGGATACCGAGTGTTCGCTACGCCCATGGCCCGGCCGCGGTTCCGGATGGGTGTCCCGCCGGCGATGCCGGCAAGTCTGTGTGTCCCCCGTCGACGCCGAGGTAGTTCCGCAGCACGACATCTCGGCCGATCCCCGCGGCGGGTCCGGCGAACGCGACGGTGCCGCGACTGAGCAACACCACGTGATCGGCCATCGTGAGCGCGTGATCGACGTATTGCTCGACCAGCACAATCGCCGCGCCCGTGGTGCGCAATTCGCCGAGGGCCGTGAAGATCTCGTCCACGACCAGCGGAGCCAGGCCCATCGAGACCTCGTCGAGCAGGACAACCGCCGGATCGGCCAGCCAGGCGCGCCCCAGTGCCAGCATCTGTTGCTGGCCGCCGGACAGCGAACCTGCCCGCTGATCCAGCTTCGCTCGCAGCGCGGGGAAGACATCGAGCACGTCATCGGTGCCGACTCGGCGCCACGGCGGTGTCAGCAGGCGTAGGTTCTCCCGGAGCGTCAAGTCCGCGAATACACCTCGACCCTCGGGGATCAGGCACAAACCCGCACGGGTGCGGCGTGCCGGGCGAGCGTGCGTCAGATCCGCTCCGCCGATCGACACGGTTCCCGATCGCGCTCGCAGTAGCCCGGAAGCCACCCTGAGCAGCGTCGACTTTCCGGCGCCGTTCGGTCCGAGCAACGCAACGACCGAGCGAGGCGGAACGGCTAGGTCGACGTCGTGGAGCACCATCGTCGAGCCGTAGCCCGCGGCGATCGAGCGCAATTCGAGTGCGAACTCGGTGCCGGCCGTGCTGTGTCCCTTTGCGCACGACCCGGGGCCCTGAGCTTCGGCCCCCTTGCTCTGGCCGGTCATGCTACAGGTTCCTTCAGCCGGTTCTCGTCCGTGCTCGGTACGCCGAGATAGGCGTGCTGCACCACCTCCGACTCCCGGACCCGCGCGGGCGAGCCCCGGAATATCAGGCGGCCGAAGTCGAGTACGAAGATCTCCTCGCAGATCTCGAGCACCAGCGACATGTCGTGCTCTACCAGGACGATTCCGACGCCGCGTTCGGCGACGACATGCCGGAGAATCTGCCCGAAGCGCGCGGTCTCCGCGCGATCGAGACCCGCGCTCGGCTCGTCGAGCAACAGGATCAGGTACGGCCCGGCAAGACATCGCGCGAGTTCGACCAGTCTTCGCTGCCCGGTGGACAGTGCGCCGACGCGAGAATCCTCGATGGATTCGATTCCGCACAACGCCATAGCGGAAGCCGCGGCGGCGCGCACCCTTCCGGCATGTCCGTGTGCCGCGAACAGTTGGGCGAGCGGATTCGCCCCGGCGAGCGGGCCTTCGGCTCCCATCGCGACGTTTTCGGCCACGGTAAGGGAATCGAACAGCTCTGTCCGCTGGAAAGTTCGCCCGATGCCGAGCCGCGCCCGGCGGGACGTCGAGACGCGACTGATCACCCGGTCCTGCAGTCGCACCTCGCCGGCGTCGGCCTGAACGAGACCGGTGCAGGCATCGAACGTCGTCGTCTTGCCCGCACCGTTCGGGCCGATGAGTCCGGTGATCCGCCCGGTACGCGCCTCGAACGAGATGCCGTCGATGGCCACCACGCCGCCGAAACGGACTGAAAGATCCCGCACCTCCAGCAGCGCTGAGGGCTGCCTCGTGGGTGGCTCCACCGCGACAACCGCCGGCGACCGCTTGCGGCGAAACGCGCTGTCCAGCCGGGACCGGATCGGTCCGGGAACCTTCAGGCGGCTCGCGGTGGCGGCACGGAGCACCACCAGGATGCCGAACAGGACCTGGAGCCACAGCGACATACCCGCGACGGAGACGTAGGACGGCACCAGGATGAGCGCGACTGCGGCCAGCAGCGAATACCACGGCTCCCGGCCCACCATGATGACAATGACGGCGAAATAGGTGACCGACAGTAGCGACTGGTAGTTGGCCGCCGAGGCAGTGGTCTGGGCCATTCCTGCGAGTGCGCCGCCCAACGCCGCGAGCAACGCCGACACGCAGAAGACGAGAACGCGGGTGACCTCGATGGAGACACCGTTGGTCCGCAGCGCGGTCGGCGATTCGGCCAGACCCCGGAGCAATCGTCCGAGCCTGCTCTTGTCCAACGTCACCACTATCAGCGTGCCGACCGTGGCCAGTACCAGCACGAGCCGGTAGAAGGACGGGTCGGAGTCCAGTCCGAATACGCTGGGGCGCGGCATCGGCAGGCCGAGACCGCTGGTGCCGAACATATAAGGCCGGCTGTAGAACATCATCTGGAGCACGACGCCGAATCCGAAGGTCGCCAGCGCCAGATACAGGCCGCTGAGCCGAATGGCCGGAATCGACAACACCGCACCGATCGGCACGACCACCAGACCACAGGCGAGGAGAGCGAGCGGCCACGGCCACCGCCAATCGACCGCGAAGTGGGAGAACGCGCAGGCGCCGATCGCGGTGAAAGCCACGTGACACAGCGAGACTTGACCGGAGGTGCGAACCAACAGGCCGAGCGAGAGAAAGACGAGCGTCATCGCCAGCGCCACAGTCCAATCCGTCAGGTGAATGCCCGCGAACGACGGAACCAGCGCCAGCACGACCACCACCACGACCCCACCAACGGATTGCAACGCCGGCGGAGCAGTCCAGCCGGATCGGATGCGCCGGGTCACCTGATCCCGGTCCAGCAGGAAGCGCCGCGGCATGACGAGCAGCACGAGGAACAACGCCAGGAAAGGCAATGCCGCTGGAACTCCCGCGGCCAATCCGGTGGTGAAGTAGCGGGTAGCCAGTGCGGCGAACACCCCGATGAGCAGTCCACCGCCGAAGCTCCATGGCAGGCTCGTGAACCGGCCGATGGCCGCCGCTCCGAACGCCTGGACGACCAGCAACGTCAGCTGCGTAGGATCGAGCGGAATCAACGGCGCGAACAGCACCCCGGACAACGACGCCAGACCGGTGCCGATACACCAGGCCCATCGCCGAGTGCGCACCGGGCTGGTCCCAGCCAGATCCAGCAACGGCGCGTTACCGACGACCGCGCGCATCGCGACACCACGCCGGGTCAAGCGCAGCGCGGCCGAGAGCGCGCCGGTCGCCAGTACCGCGACCCCGAACGTGGTGACATCCGACCACTGCACCTGCACACCGAAGGCGGCGAATCCACCCTGCGGCAGGAAGGCCGGAACGATGCGCGCCGTCGTCTGCCCGTAATACAGAGTCACGCCCGCCTGGACCAACAGCAGAATGCCGATGGTCGCGGCGATCCGCAGTTCCACTGTCGCCTGGTCGACAACGCGGGCCAGCAATTCCAGCGCCACACCCATGGCCGGACCGAGACCGAGAACACAGATGGCCGCGGCGAGCTGCCACGAAAACCCATTGATGACATGCAAGGTGTAGAACCCGTACGCCGACACCGTAGCCATGGCGCCGTGGGCGAAATTGAACACTCCCGACGTTTTGTAGGTGAGCACCAAACCCACCGCGGCCAGCCCATAAACCGAGCCGGATACGATTCCCGCGATCACGAACGGCAAGAGATCTGCCACGATGTACTCCACTTTTCGCTGGTCACCGACACTGCCGGACCGTGCGGATGCGTCGGCGCAGCCTTGCCCGACCGGGTCGGCTGCTGATCGAGCAACCACCCCCGCACGAAAAGGGTGTCAGCGCTCTTTGGTATAAATGGCTCTATCGATGAGCAACTGGACGATCGACTTGTTCATGCCGTCTCCGGGGTTCGAATGAACAGATCCACCCACTGGGTTGAACGCGTGCCAGTCAGTGTTGATCCTTGCCCCACGCCACGCCAGGCAATCCCCTAGCTTCTGCCTCGCAACCGAATTCGACGGCACCAAAACGTAAGCCGGAAGGCGAGGTCGACGGGTTCAGCTATCTGTCGAGCGCCCAACTGCGTGCCGTATCTTCCGCCGCGCCATGCCGGCCCCCTCGGGTCCAGCAAGGTTCACGCGGTGGAGAAGCGGAGATCATCGCCGAAGCGTTCCAGCGCTTGCGCGAGTGCGACGCGGGCGTTGGTGATCTGATCGCGAACAGGATCCGGAAGAACCACCACAGCGACGGCCACACGGTGGCGAGGTCGAGGTGATAGCCGCAATCGAGTCGAACCGCCGCGGCATGGACTCGGTCGCCGTGGCCGGTCGGCCCGACATGCTCACGCAGCATGTGAGTTCACGGCGAAACGCCGCGCTGGTGTTGGCCATCCTGTGGTTCCAGCAGTCGGAATCCCCGAACGTCGAGCTGAGCGAGCATCTCCTGGCGCCGCCGTCGGCAGCGGACCGCTTCGCGACCGATCCAGCCGAAGTAGCCGAGATCAAGGGCAGACCCGTCGGGGCAGGACCGGCGACGCTACATGAGCGTCTGCTGGCCGAATACAATGTCACACCCGATCCGGACGGAATGGTCATGTTCCCTATAGATCCGGACAGCGCACTCGGGAAAGCTCTGGCAGCCGCCGGATTCGAGCCGAGACGAGTTACCGCCGATGAGGCCCGGATGCTATCCGAACTGACCGCGGAGGCGATGGACCTGCACAACAACGAGGTGGGTCGTCGAATCCAAGCCGAGCATCCGAATGCGTCGCCCACCGAACTGAAGGAGCTTGTGAAGAAGGCGGTAGAAAACGGTCAATTGGTTGTCGTCGGACCCGACGGTCAACTGAAGTACAGCAACCAGGTGCCATTCGGCGACACGGGGATTACCGACAAAGAGCCCCCGACACGAGGTGGTCACGACCCGGAGGTGACGCGCGGTGAGCCCAAGAACGGAACCTACTACTAAGGGAAAGTGGCTTCGCAGGGCGCTGTGGGGCGTTCTTCTCGTCGCTGTGCCGGTGTTGGCGGTGGCCGGACTTCTGGCATATGTGGCTGGCGGCCCGTTCGAACCGCACTTGAGTGAGGACAAGGCGCTGTCCGCACAGTTGAACGACCTGTGGCGGAAGGGCAGCTCCGCGCCGCTGCGCGACCTTGCCGGCGGAAGCTGGGACCGCGTCTACGTCTACCAGCAGGAATACCTCGGCCGGGAACAGGTGGAGCGAGAAGTCGGTGCACCAGTGGAGATGGAGGACACTTTCTCCAAGAGTGGCGCGTCAGTGCTGGTCTTCGCGCGAGGGAACGGCGTTCAGCATGCGATTTGGGTTGACGTGCCTTGATTTCAGGGCTTTACACCGCGGACGTCGAGCTTCGGGCGCCGGGCTACCCACACTATCTCGAATTCGTGGAGCCCCGGCCAACAGGTCCACACCTGATCGAAGACACCGATCTGGAGGCGAAGAAGGACGAACTCTTCCGCACTCACGGCTCAGCCCTGCTCCGCGATCTCACCGGCGGCGATTGGGACCGGGTCTACGTCGTGACCGCCGACACCCGTGCGAAAGTCGAGGCGTTCGTCGGCGCTCCAGTCGAGATGGAACCCACCTTCACCGAGCGTGGCAGCATTCTCGTGTTCACGAAAGACGGTGCGGTCCAACGAGCTGCGTACATCCGCGGGTATCTTCCTCCAGACGGCGTCTACGGCCCTGCCGTACGTCTCGACGCAGACGTTGCCCCTCTGGAGGTACGACTCGTGGAACCCACTCCGCCTACGACAACGACCGCGCCGCGGTAACTCGGCCGCAGCATTGATGCGGACGGTTGATCGGTGGGGGTCCCCCGCCTCCACCGAGGCATACTGCCGAGCTACTCGGTGGCCGACCATCAGGAGTCCAGCTCAAGGACGCCTCGAGCTTGGCCTTCGGCAACTACGCCTTCCTCCTGCGCGACCCCGACCGCTGGCGCAAGCTCGGCTGGCGACTCGACCGAAACCAGGTCATCGATCTGCTGGAAAGAGTCCGGAACGTTCGCAACGACTTAGTGCACTTCGCTACCGGCCCCTTGTCGGAAGAACAATTCGCCGCGGTCACCGGGCTCTTGCAACTGCTTCGTACAGCCGAGCCGAACCCGCGGCAGTCGGCATCGGAGCATCGACGACTACCTCCCGAAGGGCGACGACCGTCAACGAGGAATGGGGGTCGCTGAACCAGCAGGTAGCAGACGTACCTTTCCTCTCTCCCGCGACTGTCGAGTCGGCACGTCGCCGTGGTTCGGCGTGCCGACCGAGCGTCATCGAGCGGACATGGGCGCGCAGATCGTGGTGAAGTACTGCACTGCCGCCAGTATTGCGATCGGGGCGGAGACGAGTAGTTGGCCGACGACGGCGGCAACTACGTTTATATTCCGTCCGCACGGGTGACCATACCGGCCATTATGCCGGGCACCCGAATCCACAAATTCGCTGCCCCGCCGGCGCGCCGGACCGGCTACAGCAGTGGCGGACACGTGCACGTTTTCAATCTCCACTGAACCATAGATACCCGTTCCCACGAATAGCGGTTTCGGCAGCATCGCGCAATATGGCGAGCATCTCCGCTTCTTTGTCGTTGTTCGGCGACAGATTTGCCAGTTCGTCCAGGAGCATGGTCAGCTGGGTTGTGTTGAACATTGTGTCCGCGTGCGCGTGAAGACCCCGAAGTAGCGAACCTGCCGGAGCATTCTCTCGATACCTGACCAGCGTATCCTCCGCGTCACCATATACCAGTTCGACCCGCTCGTGGATTCGATTTTGAATAATTATGTCGATTCCCAATTCAACTCCTGGCATCTACGGGATCGGGTACATGGTGATAATGCCGCCGAATCGGTCGGTAATGATCTTGTATCGGCTGGTAGCGTGGCCGCCCAACTGCTCCGACACGCTGCCGATGACTTTACCGGCGTCGACCTCGCGTTCGAAATTACCGTCGTGGTTGGGTCCGCGCGCCGGTGAGTTTTCGGCGGCCTCGGCCAGCTCGTCGAGCTCCTCGCCGGTAATCGTGTCAGGCCAGGTACCCTTCGAAGGATTGTAGTTGGGAGCGCCTTTGACATGCTTCCCAAGGATGTACTTCTCGACTTCATCAGTCATACCCGGAGCCGGGTTGCCCGGAGCCAGCGGCAAGCTCTCGAATTTGTCCTCATCATCGATGTAAACCTTCATGGCGATGATGGCAGCGAGTTTGAGCGCGATATCGGTGAGGCTGGGGACTTTGTCGAACGCAGTGACGGTGAAGGCTGCGGCACCCGCCACCACGGAGGCAGTGCCGATTATTTTGATGAGTTTGCTGGCGTCGTAGGTGCTTTTGAGCACTCTCGCGGTGTTGCCCGCGATCGCAACGACGCCGACACCGGCGGCGACGTCGCTGAGGGCAGCGGTGATCCAGGAGGCGGCGACGCCGATAACGACAGTGGTTCCGGCTGCTATCAAGGCGTTGGTGACCGCGTCCCGGAATTTGTCGCGGGTTTCAGAGGTGGCGGTGCTGTATTCCGCGACAGGTGTGGCGAGACTGAGGGACGCGGAGGCAAGCTGGGTGGCTCCGCCGTTGAGAGTGGTGAGGTGACCGAGGAGGGGGTCGAGACCCTTTTTGTCCTGGATGTCGCTGAATAGGTTGCTGATCTCGGTGATCCGGGATGCGGCATCGGTGATGGTCTTGTGTTCGGCGAATGTCTTCCAGGTCGACGCGGCCTTGGCGAGCTTGTCTTTGTTGCCGTTGGGCAGCTTGCTTCCGAACTCTTCCTGGACCTTCCCGACCAGGGCGTCGTAGAAGCCGGGGACACTTCCCTTTCCCTCGGTGACACCGTCGCCGTTGTTGCCGATCGAAGTCGGAATGATCACCTTGTACTCCGACATCGCCGTCACGGTGGGCCGGTCGGGCATCGGGTTGGACTTATTGGACAGTGCCCAGTTGTACCCGGCGGCGTAGAGCATGTTGCCGAAGTTGGTCAGGGCGTCGGCCAGGTTCGTGCAGGTCTGCATCGTTTCCTGGGCGACACGGTCGTAGGCGTTCCCCCATTGTTCACAGCCCGCGGTGTTACCGGCCATGCCCGCACATTCACCTTTGACCGCGTCGTGAACCGGTTTGTCGGCGGCACGGAGGTCGGTGGCGAGGGCGTGGCATTTCTTGCCGGCGTCGTAGTAGGTCTGCCAGTCGATAACCAGTACACCCATCTGTCTTATCCCTGGGAGAACATTTTGTAGTTCGTGTCGTGGGCGGTGGCGTAGCGCGCATGGGCCGCCTTCGCCGCGTCGCTGACATCCTTCACACCTTCGACGAATTCCCTTGCCCCGGCGATCCATTGAGTGTGGGCATCGGCATACGCTTGGGCGGCAACCCCTTCCCACCCAGTGCCGGCCAGGGTGGCGACCCGGTCATCGATCTCATCGAGATACTCGCCGATGAACCCGGCCAGACTCGACAGACGGACCACGATCTCATCGAGATGGTCCAAGTCGACCGAAAACCGAGAGTTCATGGCAGATCCAAACTCGAAGTGCTCAGGGACGCAGCGTTGCTCTCATCACGTGCCTGGTAGGTTTCCGCAGTGACGCCGAGCTTTTCCGCCATCCCTGTCAGGGCGGTCATGATTCTGGCGCCGCCATCACGGACCTCGGTCCAGCCCTCGGAGAATTCGTTGGCCGCGTCGCCGGTCCAGCTGCCATCGGTCAGCGAAGCGACATCAGTCGCGGTGGAGTCCAACGCCGTGCGCAGTGCCTCGGCCAACTCATAGACATACTTGCCCACGTCGCGCACCTTTTCAGGCACCACCGCTAGGTTCTGGCCAGAGGCTGGCGTCCCCCCATCACTCATGACGCGAATCCTAACCGATACGCGACGGGGGTAGCCATAGAGCGAGGTGGAAGATCTTCGTCGGTTGCGCTCCGCTCAGCACCCTAGAAGACTGTGTCCGCGATATTGATCAAGCCTCGATCCATCGATGTTCCGGTATTTCAACACACATTCAGCCACCTCATCTGCGGAACTCACGTCCGCCCCTACGCGGCATACAAAGTCGAGTCGCTTCCGAAACTAGCGCAGTGTCGCTCGGCGGACACGTCGCCGGAGCATAACGGATCGACCACGTCACGGCAGCCCTGCCACCGGCCCCAGGCGAACGCCGGTCCACCGATCCCGCACCGGCAATACGCGCCGACATCTTCATCAGCAGGGCGCTGTTCGAGGCAGCCGTCCAACTCCGGCCGACACCGCTATCGAAAAGCTGTGTCAGGACTCTTCAGCTGACACGCCCTGTCGACAGTGTTATGTATCGGACGTCTTCATCCTGTCCAAAATCCGGGGCTGCCATTGGTAAAACCAACTGAACTTGTAGGACTCCCCAGCGGGCGACGACGTTGCGGCATAGGTGAATCGACGGTCGGTCGTACGGACCGGGACTTCATCGACGAGTTGCCCGAAGCGCGGTTCGATTCGAACCGGGAGCGTTCTCGGGTCCGGTGTTATCACCGGGAAACAGAGACGCTCGATCCGGCGCGATTCCCAGCTGAAGGTGGCGTATATATCGAATGCTTTCTCGGTGAGCGAGAGAAAGTCATCGCTCGGGTCCGGGAGTCCGGCATCTCGGTGCAGCGACACGATGGCGCGTGGTTCGAAGCACTCGGCCGGCAGTCCGGGGAAGTACACGTTCATCGTCTTGTCGTGGTAGTCGATGCCGAGCAAGCCGACTTTGTCCTCCAAGCCGTGGCGTGCGAACATGCCGACGTGGTCGGCGAGACCGGGCGGCATGGACGGTAGTTCGGCGAGTTCCGACACCTTCTGCATGCCATCGGCAGGAAAGAACGGCCAGATTTTCTTGAAGCCGCCGACTACACCGACGTCGATCCCGTAGCTGTGGATCGGGCACCGCTCCCGGACCTGGTCCAGCAGAGCCCCGACCGGATGATCGGTCTCGGAAATGAGCTCGTTGGAAAGGGCTATGTCGTAAGGGTCGATGTCGCTCGGCAGCGTCAAGAAGCGGTAGTCGAGGTCTCCCGAGCGGCGGGCGTCGGTGACCACTCGGAGGGAGATCACGGAACGCGTGAGCATCGTGCCGTACGCGGTAAGAGTGGGCCGGACAGCTTCTCGAGTGCAGGGCACGTTCCATAGCCGCGCGGATTCCTCGATGGCCGCGTAGAGATCTTCCAGCTCGGATTCGGTAGTGGTGAACACGCGTCCTTCCAGAGATCGGTACTACGAGCAACATCACGGTTTCGCCAATTCCATTCAACCAGAATGCAACTAAGGGGCGGGTGCCACACGTGGGAACGCGGGCAGCGCTCTGCGCTGCCGCATCTTTCCAGGGTCACGCGGTTGACGGACGGACGTGGCGGGTGAGGGCATGACCAAGGTGCCGGATACCCACACGTCATCGGCACACTGTGGCCCCATCGACGACGAAATCGCCGTGCAGGTGGCCGACGCGTTCTACGCCGCTCTGGTCACCGACCCGGACGTGACCGATGCCGCATACGCGCTGCACCGCGCCATCCAGGCTGTGCGCGATGCGCTTCCCGCCACCCCCTTGCTCTGGGCCGCCTACCTGCACCCCGGGGCATGAGAGCCGGCCCGGATCGGCCCCGCATGCCCGCCTGCGTCGTCAGCACTTCGGCGTGAGCGGAGTGCACAGAGGCAGCAGGTTCATGCGGGCCGGGGTTTCCGTGACGGGCGGCGGCGGGGGAACCGCCTCGGTGGTGAGCACAGGAGCTCGGGTCGGTTGCACAGCGCCGCCGGTGGGCGTCGAGCAGGAGGCGGCCAGTATCCATATTGTGCCGATGACCAGCACGATCAGCGCCACCGCGGCGATTTGTTGCGAGCGGTGGCCGCGTGACTTCGATTTCTCGGAGGTGCGACCGGGGATCCGCGCGGACAGGGCGGTTATCTGCTCGCGAACCGGGACCCGTGGACGGCGCTCGAGCACAGCCGTCGGCGTGGGTCGGCGCAGTGGCTCGGGTGCGGCGGTGGGCGTCGACCACGATGTGGGCCGGTTCGGCGGAGGCGCCTGCACCGGACGTGGGCGCCGAGGCCGGTCGGCGGCGGGCTCGATCCACGACGACCAGTTGTCCGTGAAGGACGACGGTGCGGGCGCCGATCGCGCGTCGGGAGCGAATTCCTCGTCGTCGGGCGGGAACTCGGAGTCGGACTCGGCAGTGGCGGACCGTGTCGACGGTACGAATCCGGTGGTGAAACGTCCCGTCGCATCGGCGTACGGCTCGGCGAGTTCGTCCCGCGCGGGCTTCGCCGCGAGTCGGCCTTCGAACCGAGGCGGCTCCGCGTACTCGTCCGAAAGCACATCGGAATCGAGCGGCGGTGCGTCCGAAAGAGACGATGCGGACCGGTGATCGTCTTTCCGAGCGTGCAGATCGGCATGAGTTGCCGGGTCCGGCGGCACGGGATGTGATTCGGGCTCCGGCGCGAGGTATTCCGGCGCGAAGGGATCCGCTTGGGCGGGTTGCGCCTGCGCAGCTACGGCGACAAGTGCCTGCGGGGAATGCGACTCTGACGCGGACACCTTCTGGCTGCCGCCTGGCACATCCGTGTGCTCGAGTGACTGCCGAGCCGTCGACGACGCCCCTCGGGCTCGCTGTGCGCTTTCGGCACTGGGCCGCGTCGACAGCACGAACTCCGAGCTCTCGTGCTCCTCGACATCCTGGGCGAGGGGCGCCTGCGCCACGGTTCCCGATGCGTCGGTCTGCTCCAGGGCAGGCATCGCGGACTGCGACGCAGGCGACTGATCTACCTCCGGGACATGCTGATAAACCTCATCTGCCTCGTCATCGTTTTCCGCGGTTCGCGTCGAGCCGGATTCGCTGAGTCGCGCCGCATCCGGATCGATGGCGTGCGACTCGGGCAAGTCGTCAACCGGTGGCGCGTCCGAACCAGCCGACACGTCGTCGGTGTCGGAATCTTCGCTGGACGTCCTACCCTCGAGTTCGGGAGCCTTCCGCGTGACGCTCTCCAACGCCGCCAGCGTCCCGGCCCGTAACTTCCGCTCCGCCGGAAAACCGTCCGCCACCAGGTCGTCGACGGTGATCTGGTCGCCCAGGTTCAAGTCCGTCAGGAGGGCGTGGGTGCGTTCGGCGGTCCAGATGAGCTTGCGGCTCGCGGTGCGGTGGAACCAGGCGCGCAGGTCGGCCTGACCGGCTCCGAGCACCACCGCGCATCCGCGCCTGCGTGACTCGATGTTGAGCGTGAGGTTCGAATCCCTGGGCGGCACCACGACGATCAGGCCGTCGACGAAGGCCTCGGCATTGTGCTTGCGCACCAGCGTCTTCAAGTTGAAGACGTTGTTCGTCACCTGGTCGAACGGGCTGCTGTCGTGGTCGCGCACGTGGATCGGGTCGCCCGCGTAGCCGGACAGCCGCCAGCGGCCGTTGGCCTGCACCGACAGGACACCGCTCGTCGCCTCCGGGACGGTGCCCTTGACCTCGACGACGACCGCCGCCCTGGGTGTGATCACCACCAGATCGGCTTCCTGCGTTTCGTCCTTGCGCTCGCGGTCGGGTAGGTAACACCCCGAGATCGCGAGTCCCACAATGACGTACTGGCCGGTCCAGCTCCGCATCCAGTCGAGCACGCGCTGTTCGGATCGCGGCGCCGTCGTTCGTTCATTGATGACCAACATCGGCGGCCTCCATCGCCGTCCACACCATCGACCACACAACGGTATGCGCCGCGATTTCCGGCACAAAATCGAAAGACACTGGAGCAACAGGGTATTGGCAGCACAAGGGCATACGAAGTGCGGCGTGTGGGCAGCGCCACAGTCGCGATGCGCCCGTCAACCCCGAAGCGCCGCAGCCAGGGCCGGGTCCACCGAGAACGCTATGGCGATCAGCGATTCGACCAGCAGGTCGATCAGCTCCGCACGAGAGATGGGCTCGGAGCGCAGCCAGGTGAGAGTCGATTCCTCGACGAACGCGATCCAGCCGCGCATCGCGAGCATGAGGCGAGGGTGGTCGGATTCGGCGATCGGAGTGGGAGTCTCGGCGAGGATGATGCCGATGATCGAGTCGCGGGTCTGGTCGACCAGCGGAGCCAGCTCGGGGCTGACGCTGGTGGGGCCGCGCAGCAGTGCCAGGTATGAGGTGCGGTTCTCGGTGACGTACTCGACGTAGCGTTCGATCGAGTCCCGCAGCATCTCGAACAGGCCGAGCGAGCGGTCCGGGGCTACGCGCTCGAGCAGTTCGGCGTTGGCGTGGTGCACGATCGCGAGCTGGAAGTCCTGCTTGGTCGGGAAATAGTGGAACAGCAGGCCGCGGGAGATCCCTGCCTGGGCGGCGATCTCGCTGACGGAGATGTCCTCGATGGCGCGCTCGCCGAGCATCTTCGCACCCAAGGTGATCAGCTGCTCGCGGCGCTCGTCGGGGCTCAGCCGCGTGCGCTTGGGGGCGTCTCCCTGAGTTCTGGTCACCGGAACATCCTACTGAACGCCAGTCAATACACTGTTGACTCGCGCTCAATAGAGTCGTAGGCTCGGTTACATGAGTCGCAAGGTTACAGACAAAGCTGTCGCCGCCCGGCCCGCGCGCCATGCCAAGACGATCATCATCGGCAGCGGGTTCGCGGGCCTGGGTCTGGCCATCCGGCTGACTCAGCAGGGTCGCAACGACTTTCTCGTACTGGAGCGCGGCAGCGACGTCGGCGGCACCTGGCGGGACAACACCTACCCCGGCGCGGCCTGCGACGTGCCTTCGCACCTGTACTCGTACTCGTTCGCGCTGAACCCGAACTGGTCGCGGTCGTTCTCCCGGCAGGGCGAGATCCAGCAGTACATCCAGGACGTGTCGAAGCGCTACGACGTGCGCGACAAGCACATCTTCGACTGCGACGTGACCAGCGCCCGCTGGAACGACGAGACCGCGCTCTGGGAGATCGAGTCGACCAAAGGCAGCTTCACCGCGAACACGGTGATCTCCGCGGTCGGCGCGCTGTGCGAGCCCGCGCTGCCGGACATCAAAGGCATCGGCGAGTTCGAAGGCGAGATCTTCCACTCCGCCCGCTGGAACCACGACGCCGACCTCACCGGCAAGCGGGTCGCCATCATCGGCACCGGCGCCTCGGCGATCCAGATCGTGCCTGCCATCGCCCCGAAGGTCGGCCATCTGGACGTCTACCAGCGCACGGCGCCGTGGCTGCTGCCGCGCCTGGACCGCCCGTACACGAAGGCCGAGCGACTGGCCTTCAAGCACGTGCCGGGTCTGCAGCGACTATCCCGCGCGGCCATCTACGCCGCGCGCGAGACCCAGGTGGTCGGCCTGGCCAAGGTGCCGGCCCTGATGCAGTTGTTCGAGGCGATCGCGAAGGCCAAACTCCGCTACGAGATCCGCGATCCGCAGTTGCGCGCCAAGGTCACGCCGAATTTCCGGATCGGCTGCAAGCGCATGCTGATCTCCAACGACTACTACCCCGCGCTGTCGCGCCCCAACGTCGACGTGGTCACCGACGGCATCGCCGAGCTGCGCGCGAACTCGATCGTCACCGAGGACGGCACCGAGCGCGAGATCGACGCGTTGATCGTGGCGACGGGCTTCCACGTCACCGACTCGCCGACTTACGACACGATCGCGGGCCGCGACGGTCGCACCCTGTCGGAAGTGTTCGACGAGATCGGCCAGCAGGGCTACAAGGGCTCGGCGATCGCCAATTATCCCAATCTGTTCTTCCTGCTCGGCCCGAACGTCGGCCTCGGGCACACCTCGATGGTGTACATGATCGAATCTCAGATCAATTACATCGCCGACGCACTGGCTACCATCGACCGCCTCGACCTGCGTACCGTGGAGGTGCGCCGCGACGTGCAGGATGCCTATAACGCCGACCTGCAGGCGAAGCTGGCGGGCAGCGTCTGGCTGACCGGCGGGTGCTCGAGCTGGTACCTGGACAAGCACGGCAACAACACCACGCTGTGGCCGGACTTCACTTTCGAATTCCGTAGGCTGACCAAGACATTCGACGTGGCGGCGTACGACATCTCCATTTCCCAGGCCGACCTGAAAGCAGTGGCATCGTGAGCAGTGACGCTTACTTCGAGAACAAGGTATGTGTGATCACCGGAGCGGGTTCCGGGATCGGCCGTGCGCTGGCGGTGAATCTGGCCCGGCGCGGCGCCAAACTGGCACTGTCGGACATCGACGTCGACGGTTTGAACGAGACCGTGCGCCGCTGCGAACAGCTCGGCGCCGAGGTCAAGTCCGACCGGCTGAACGTGGTCGAACGCGAAGCGGTGATCCTCTACGCCGACGCGGTGAAAGCGCACTTCGGCACGGTGCACCAGGTCTACAACAACGCGGGCATCGCCCACCACGGCGAGGTCATCCGCTCGGAGTACAAGGACTTCGAACGCGTGATGGACGTCGATTTCTGGGGCGTCGTCAACGGCACCAAGGCGTTCCTGCCGATGGTCATCGAGTCCGGTGACGGCCACGTCGTCAATGTGTCCAGCCTCTTCGGCCTCATCGCGATTCCCGGGCAGAGCGCCTACAACGCGGCGAAGTTCGCGGTGCGCGGCTTCACCGAGTCGCTGCGCCAGGAGATGCTCGTCGCGCGACACCCGGTCAAGGTCACCTGCGTGCACCCCGGCGGCATCAAGACCGCGGTCGCGCGCAACGCCACCTACGCCGAGGGCATCGACGCCAAGTCGGCCGCGACGATGTTCGACCGGAAGCTGGCCATCCACACCCCGGAGATGGCGGCGCAGACCATCGTCGAGGGCGTGCGCAAGGGACACGGCCGCGTGCTGATCGGGTGGGAGGCCAAACTGCTGGACCTGTTCGTCCGGGTCACCGCGTCGGGCTACCAGCGGATCGCGGCCAATGTCGAGCGCCGCTTCCTGCCCTGACCCGGATTCGAGGAACGACGAATGCGGGACATCGACCTGCCACTGCCCCTCGCGCGGGCGGTACTGAATCCGATCTTCCGGGTCACGCTGAACAAGCGATTGCCGTTCACGGTGCAGCGCAGGCTGCTCGACGTGACTTCGCGGGCGCAGTTGCTGCCCACGGGCGCTGTCGTGCGGCCCGTGCGCCTGGGCGGCAGGGCCGCCGAGCGGATCGATTTCGCGGACACCGCCGAGCACGGCGCCGTGCTCTATCTCCACGGAGGCGGATACGCGGTCGGCTCGGTCGCGACACATCGCTCGCTCGCGGCCCGGCTGGCACGAGACATCGGTTGCGCGGTCTACGTGCTGGACTACCGGCTCGCGCCGGAGCACCCCTTCCCCGCGGCACTGGACGACGCCGAGGCGGCGTTCCTGGAGCTGGTGGCTACCTCGGGACTGCGGCCGGATCAGATCGCCGTCTCCGGTGACTCCGCGGGCGGCGGTCTGTCGCTCGCGCTGGCTCAGCGACTGATCGCCCGGCACGGGCAGACCCCGGCCGCGCTCGGTCTGATCGCGCCATGGGCGGACCCGAACGAGATCCCGGAGCGGGAACGCGATCTGGTTATCAACAGGCCCTGGTCACGCGCCTGCGCCGCCGCCTATCTGGGCGACGGCGACGCCGCCGACCCGGCCTACGCCCCGCTGACCGGCGAGCTGCGCGGCCTGCCGCCGACCTACGTGCAGGTGGACGTCAGCGAGCTGCTGCACCGGCAGTGCGTCGCGCTGGTCGCCGCGCTGCGCGAGGCGGGGGTACACGTGCGCTTCTCCGAGAGCAAGGGCTTGTGGCACGTCGCTCAATTGCAGGCCGCGCTGGCGGCGCCCGCAGCGGCCGCGCTGTGCGAACTCGCCGAGTTCCTGCGCGAAGCGATTCAACCGGCGGACCTGCGCGAACTAGGATGAAATTCGAGCGGGTCCCCAGCCTGCGGTGATGTACGGAGGCGATTGGCGGTGGTCGACCTCACGGGCCCGGCGCAGGTGTCGTAGATTACTGGCGAGTAAACCCACGTGGAAGGGCACTGATGCGAGAGTTCGAAGTCCCGGCTTCTTACACCATTCCGGATGACGCGAACAATTCCGACAACGTCTTCCGCCACGCCGAGCAGTCGCCGAACACGGTGCTGTTCAACGTGCCGAACGGCAGTGGCGGTTGGCTGGACGTCACCGCCGCGGAGTTCGCGAAAACCGTTACCGGGGTGGCGAAAGGCCTGATCGCCTCGGGTCTCGAACTCGGCGATCGCGTCGCCATCATGGCCCCCACCCGCTACGAGTGGGCCGTCCTCGACTTCGCCATCTGGGCCGCGGGCGGCTGCACCGTCGCGATCTACGACAGCTCCGCCGCCGAGCAGGCCAAGTGGATCCTGCAGGACTCGGCCACCAAGCTGCTGGTCGTGGACAGCGACAAGCACCGCAAGGTGATCGACGAGATCGAAGCCGGGTCGCTGCCCGACCTGCGGGAGATCTTGCAGATCGACAAGGGCGCGGTGGACGAACTGCTCAGCCACGGCGCGGACCTCGACGACCAGGCTGTGCACGACCGCCGCGCGCAGGTCGGCGCGCAGTCGCCGGCCACCCTGATCTACACCTCGGGCACCACGGGCCGCCCGAAGGGCGTCATGCTCACCCACGCGAACCTGTACGCGGAGTCCAAGTCCGATCGGATCGCGCTGCACAAGTACGTCACCGAGGGCAAGAAAACCCTCATGTTCCTGCCGCTGGCGCACGTCTTCGCCCGCGCCGTGGCGCTGGCCGCGTTCGACGCGAAGGTGGTCGTCGCACACACCGCCGACTGGTCCACCCTGGTCGAGCAGTTCGGCAGCTACCGGCCGCACTTCATCCTCTCGGTGCCCCGGGTGTTCGAGAAGGTGTTCAACAGCGCCAAGCAGAAGGCCCACGACGGCGGCAAGGGCAAGATCTTCGACGCCGCGGCCGATACCGCGATCGCGTGGAGCGAGTCGATCGACAGCGGCGGACCGGGCCTGGCGCTGAAGCTGAAGCACGCGCTGTTCGACAAGCTCGTGTACGCCAAGCTGCGCGCCGCGCTCGGCGGCCAGTGCGAGGCCGCCGTTTCCGGCGGCGGTCCGCTCGGCGCGCGACTGGGCCACTTCTTCCGCGGCGTCGGCGTGACCATCTACGAGGGCTACGGCCTCACCGAGACCACCGCGGCCATCGCGGTCAATACCCCGGAGCACATCCGGGTCGGCTCGGTCGGGCGTCCGATCGAGGGCCAAGCCGCCAAGATCGCCGAGGACGGCGAGCTGCTGCTGCGCGGCACGGTCGTGTTCAGCGGCTACTGGGGCAACGCGGAGGCCACCGAGGACGCGTTCGAGGACGGCTGGTTCAAGACCGGTGACCTCGGCGCCATCGACGATGACGGCTTCATCACCATCACCGGCCGCAAGAAGGAGATCATCGTCACCGCCGGTGGCAAGAACGTCTCCCCCGCGCTGCTGGAGGACTCGCTGCGGGCGCACCCGCTGATCAGCCAGGTGATGGTGGTCGGCGACGGCCAGCCCTTCATCGGCGCGCTGATCACGCTGGACCCGGAGTCGCTGCCCGGCTGGAAGGAACGCAACAGCCTGCCCGCCGACACCCCCATCGAGAAGCTGATCGAGAACCCGGATCTACTCGCCGAGGTGAACGCGGCGGTGGCCGAGACGAACAAGAATGTGTCGAAGGCCGAGCAGATCAAGAAGATCCGTCTGCTGACCATCGACTGGACCCAGGAGACCGGCGAACTCACCCCGAAGATGTCGCTCAAGCGCGCCGTCGTGATGAAGCAGCACGCCGACGACGTGGCGAGCATCTACAACTGAACCGATCGCTGAAAGGCGCTGTCCGTTCGCGGGCAGCGCCTTTCGCGTGTCCGGGACCGTCCACGACGATCAGTGCACTGTCGCGGATGCCGGACCGAGCCGGGTCGGCGGCCGACCGGCAGTAGTCTCGATGCCATGGCCGATCTGCGACTGCGTGTGGTGGCCGGGATCGTCTCGGCGGGCCTCACGCTGGGTGTCGCCGAATTGCTCGCGGCCTTCCTCGGCCCCGACAGCGCGCCGCTGCACCTTCTCGGTTCGGCCGTGGTCGACCATACGCCCGACGGTGTGCGGGAATGGGCCATCACCACCTTCGGCACCAACGACAAGGCCGCGCTGTACCTGATCATGAGCGTGATCGCCGTCCTGGTCGCCGGCGTGGCCGGAGCGATCGAGCGGACCACCCGTGCCGCCGGGTCGTGGTTGTTCGTCGTGTTCGGAGTGATCACCGCATGGGTCGCGGTGGCGCGCACCGGTCTCACCGCCGCGTTGCCGACCGTCGTCGGCGTCGCCGTCGGCATCTACTCGCTGCGAGCGCTGACCCGTCGCATCGACGCGGCGGTCGACAAGTCGTCCGGTGCGAGGCACGCGGGAACGGCATCGTCGGCCGCCCCTGCGCGAACCTTGTCCGAAGGTTCGGCTTCTGCCGACGGAGATCACACCGAGCACACCGAGGCCTCACCCGCCACCGGGACTTCGGAGCGCAGGCAAGTCTTGCGGGGGCTGCTCGTGGCCGGTGGGCTGGCCGCGGTGACCGGAATCGGCGGACGGGTGCTCGGCGCCCGCCGCAGCGACGTTTCCGGCGAGCGAGCCGCCGTGCGGTTGCCGGAGCCGTCGGCGCCCGCCGAGCCGGTCGCGCCCGGCGTGGACCTTCGTGTCCCGGGGCTGACGCCGTACCTGACCGCGAACGACGATTTCTACCGGATCGACACCGCGCTGATCGTGCCGCAGGTGTCCAAGGACGGCTGGTCGCTGCGGATCCACGGCATGGTCGACCGCGAGATCCGGCTCACCTGGGCGGATCTGGCGCTTCGCCCGGTGGAGGAACACCTGGTCACGCTGGCCTGCGTGTCGAATCCGGTGGGCGGCGACCTGATCGGCAACGCGCGCTGGCTCGGTTACCGCGTGGATCAGCTGCTCGCCGAGGCGGGACCGCACCCCGACGCGGACATGGTCCTCTCGCACAGCGCCGACGGCTGGACCGCGGGCACGCCGCTGGCGGTGCTCACCGACGGACGCGACGCGCTGCTCGCGGTCGGCATGAACGGCGAACCGCTGCCGGTGCGGCACGGGTATCCAGCCCGGCTGGTCGTGCCCGGTCTCTACGGCTACGTCTCGGCCACCAAATGGGTGACCGAACTGGAAGTCACCCGCTTCGACCGCGCCACCGCGTACTGGACCCGCCGCGGCTGGTCGGCGCTGGGCCCGATCAAGACCGGCACCCGCATCGACACTCCCCGTGCCCGCGGCCGCCTCCAGCCGGGCCGCATCCCCGTCGCCGGAGTCGCGTGGGCACAACATCGCGGCATCCGCGCCGTGGAAGTGCAAATCGACAACGGCCCCTGGCAGCAGGCCCGCCTCTCCGAAGAGCAGTCCATCGACACCTGGCGCCAGTGGGTCTTCGACTGGGACGCCACCTCCGGCCCGCACACCCTCCGCGCCCGCGCCACCGACGGCACCGGTGAAACCCAAACAGCCGAACGCCGCGACGTCATCCCCGACGGCGCCACCGGCTACCCCTCGGTCACAGTCAGTGTGGGTTGACCCTTTCGGCTGGTCGCGTAGTGACAAGCAGTAGGGCGTGCAGGCCCGCTGACGAAACATGCCCCGCAGAAGGATTCTCTTCTGCGGGGCATGGGATTTCGGCGGTCAGCTCGCTACGGCGTCGGCCTCGACCCGTTCTTTCTCGAGCCGCGGCGGGGTGGACTCGCCGTGGCGGATGAACAGTACCGAGGCGGCGACGCCGATCAGCAGGACGGCCGCGGGGAGCAGCGCGGACTGGCCGAGGGCGGTGCTGAAGGCATCCTTGACGAACTCAGGGAGCGGGCCCCGGCCCGCGCCTCCTTCGGCGACCGGGCCGCCGCCCAGGCCGTTCGCCGTCATCCTGGCCGCCACCAGCGCGCTGATCGCCGCGCTGCCGAGCACCGAGCCCACCTGGCGGGTGGTGTTGTAGACACCGGCGCCCGCGCCGGCCAGCTGGACCGGCAAATTGTGGGTGGCGGTGGATGCCAGCGGAGCCCAGATGCAGGCGTTGGCGAAACCGGCCAGCGCCGCGGCCACCAGGAACCAGACCAGCGACGAGTCCGGCTTCATCAGCGCCGCGAAGCAGAACACCGACAGCGCGAACAAGCCGAAGCCGATGGTGGGCACGATCCGCGGGTGCAGCTTGTCGGCGAACTTGCCGACCAGCGGGGCGGAGAAACCGGTCACGATCGCCATGGGCGCGAAGACCAGCGCGGACTTGGTCGGCGACAGCTCCCGCACGGCTTGCAGGTAGAAGTACGTCGGCACCATCAGGGAGGTCACCGCCGCACCCATCGCGGCGATCGCGGCGTTGGACAGCGCGAAGTTGCGATCACGGAACAGGCTCAGGGGCAGCAACGGCTCGCCCTTGTTCCTGGCCTGGTTGACCAGGAACACCGCGAGCACCACCAAGCCCGCGCCGATCAGCAGCCAAATGCGCAACGACCAATCGTAGGTGTTGCCCTCCTGGATGCCGAACACCAGCAGGAACATGCCGACGCCGCTGAGCAGCACGCCGGGGATGTCGAATTTGTGCTCGTGCGTCGGCAGCGCCGGCACCAGCCAGACGGCCAACGCGAAGGCGACGACGCCGACCGGGACGTTCACGATGAAGATCCACTCCCAGCCGAGACCGTCCACCAGCACACCGCCGAGGATCGGGCCCACCAGCGTCGCCAGGCCCGCGACGCCACCCCACAGGCCCATGGCGGCGCCGCGCCGGTCGGGCGGGAAGGTCCTGGTGATCACGGCCATGGTCTGCGGCGTCATCAGCGCGGCGCCGATGCCCTGGGCGGCGCGTGCCGCGATCAGCATGCCGATGGTGCCGGACAGACCGCACCACAGCGACGCGGCGGTGAACACCGCCAAGCCGATGAGATAGATGTTCTTGGGGCCGAATCGATCACCCAGCCGTCCGGTGACCAGCAGCGGCACCGCGTAGGTGAGCAGGTAGGCGCTGGTCACCCAGATCACCTGGGAGATGTCGGCGTGCAAGCTGGTCATGATCGCGGGATTGGCGACCGCCACGATCGTCATGTCCAGCAGGATCATGAAGAAGCCGACGACCAGCGCGACCAGCGCCAGCCACGGATTGCGTTGTGTGGACATCTGTTTCGTTTCCTAACTCGGATGATCCGAAAATCTCGGGTCGGCGGTCGCCACAGCGCCGGGCGGCACCGGCAGCGACACCGCGGTGTCGGCGGCCGGTTCGGCCGCGGAGCGTTCGCCGGTCACGGGGTCGAAGTCCTCCCACTCGAGTGCGCCGCCGGCCAATTCGGCGGTGAACTCCTTGACCCAGGTGAGTTCGGCGGCGAGGATCGCCCGCAGATACGGCAGGGAGATCCAGTAGCGGCGGGGAACGACGTGCTCCTCGGCCCAGGCGCTCAGCATGTCGGCATCGGCCAGTTCGGTCTCCAGCACGCCGATTCGTTCGCGCAGCAGCGTGAGCGCCTCCGTCTTCGGCAGATTGTGCAACTCGCCCAGCGCCACCGGGAAGATCGGATACTCTGGAACGGGTCGCCGCACGATCTCGGCGATCCGGTTGCGCAACGCCTCCCTGCCGCGCCCGGTGATCCGGTAGGTGGTGCGTTCGGGCCGGTTGCCCGCCCGGTCGACGCCCTCCGCGTGCACCAATTCTTGGTCGGCCAGGCGGGACACGGTGTGGTACAGCGAGCCCGGCCGCACCTTGACCAGCTTGTCCTCCCGCCGGGCGATCAGGGTCTGGAACATCTCGTACGGATGCATGGGCCGCTCCTCCAGCAGCGCGAGCACGGCGATGGCCAACGGCGTCACCGACGGATGCGCCTGCCCTTGCCCCATGCTTGTTCACCTCCGTCACTCGGTCGTCTCGGCCTTCGGCCGCCGACGCTGCGAGCCTGCCGCCGCCCAGCACGCTATCGTCCGGACCCGACATGCTCCACGCTAAATATTCCACGTGGAATATACGGCGCGGAACAGCCTGCGGACAAGACACCGCGACCCGTGATGACCCCCACAGTTCACAGCCTCGCGTATCGCGTTCCCGATCTCCCGGCCCGTACACGACGAGAGGCCATCGAGATGTGACTTCTCGATGGCCTCTCGATTTCGGCTCCCGCCGAAGGCCGACGACGTCGGCGACCCTCTCCAGCGCCGTTGCTGCCTATGCCGCGGCTCGCAACCGGCGGCAGTGTCGGAGGCGACATCTATCGCTCGATTCCCGACAGCAAAGGACGCGAGTTTACGACTCGGCAGTCCCGGCAGACGATGGCAAACGCCGTACGGGTCACGCTTACAAGGAGTGCTTGTCCAGCCAGGCGCGCGCGACGTCACTCGGTGCGGCGCCGTCGTCCCGCACATTCCGGATCATGGCCGCCAACTCGTCGGTCGCCAGTTCGCCCGCGACGTAGTCGAGTTTCTTGATCTGCCGCTGGTCGAGCAGTCCTTTGCGGAAAAGCGGCAGCACGTTCTCGGCTCGCACGGCGTACTCGTCATCGGACAGCACGGCCAATCCGTCGGTCGCGCCGGGCGCCAGTTCGGCGGGACCGCTGAGCAGGCCGGCCTGAACCCGACCCTCCAACAGCGCTTTCCGCAGCGCGGCCGGATCCGGGAAGGCCACGGTGGCGGCGAAGTCGCACCCGGCGACGCGATCGCTCCCGGCGGGCGGCAGCAGGCCAGGCGTGGCCGCCACGCCGACGGTCAGCCCACCGCAGCGGGGAGCGAGATCACGCACCGAACGCACCTTGTCCTGTGCCGCCGCTTGGGCGGCGAGCAATACCCGGGGGCGCAGATCGGTGCCATCGGCGAGATCGGAGACGACCAGACCTTCGGGAAGGCCAGCGCTCACCGCGTCCGCTACCTGTTTCGGCAATCGCTCCGTCGAGTGTTCATCGAAATAGCTCAGCAACGCGCCAGAATGCTCGCCGACCACCTGGACCCGGTCCGCATCGAGCGCGGCGAGGTAGTCCGCGCGGCTGCCCAGCCTCGGGTCCACCGCGGTCCGCACACCGGTACGCGCCAGCGCGCCCGCATAGATTTCGGCGAGCACGGAGGACTCGATCGAGTCGCCCGCGCCGACCGTGATCGACGGCCGCGGCTCGTCGTTCCCGCAGGACACGACCAGCGCGACGGAAGCGACGACCAGCAACCGAGCCAGCACCCGCTGTGACGCGGCCAACACCATCCGGCGACACCAACTCTCCGACGACTCGACACGGCCAACAGAAAAACCCGGAAGCGGGCAGTATGGACACCCAGAATGTACCGGCGGCCGCTCGGTGCCGAGACCGCGCCCGCCGTCATGTCGGAAGGACTCTCGTGAAATCCACCCGCACCCCCGGTGCCGCCGCGCACCGGCACCCCGCCGCGCACGTCGCATTGCGCGGCGCCCGTATCCTCGCCGCCGCGACCGCCCTCGCCGTCGCGATGGCCCTGTCGGCTTGTGGCGATTCCGATCCACTCGCCACCGGCGGCAGCTGTTCGGGAGACGGATTGACCGTCGGTTCGGCGAACTTCCCCGAGTCCGAGACCATCGCCGAGGTGTACGCGGAAGTGTTGCGCGCGAACGGCTTCAGCGTAGATACCAAGCTGGGCATCGGCAGCCGGGAAGCTTACCTTCCCGCCTTGCGGAAGTGCGCCATTTCGGTGGTCCCCGAGTACACCGGCAATCTGCTGCAGTACCTGGACAAGAACGCCACCGCCACCAGCGCGGCCGACGTGAACAGCGCGCTCGGTAAGGCGCTCGGTTCCGATCTCGCGATCGGCACGCCCGCGCCCGGCGAGGACTCGGACGCCGTCGTCGTCACCCGCGCCACCGCCCAGCGCTGGAACCTGAGCACGATCGCCGACCTGGCCGCGCACTCGGCCGAGGTGAAATTCGGCGCACCCGCCGAGTTCCAGGAGCGTGCGGGCGGTCTGCCCGGCCTGAAGAAGAACTACAACCTGGATGTCGCGGCGAGCAATTTCGTGCCGATCGCCGACGGCGGGGGTCCCGCAACGGTTCGGGCGCTGGTCGATGGCCAGGTGACCGCGGCCGATATCTTCACCACCTCGCCCGCCATCCCGCAGAACGACCTCGTGGTGCTGAACGACCCGAAGCACAACTTCCCCGCGCAGAACGTGGTGCCGCTGCTCAACGCGAGCAAGAAGTCGGACAAGGCGCTCGCGGCGCTGAACGCGGTATCCGCGCAGCTGACCACCGCCGAACTGATCAAGCTCAACGAGGCGGTCTCCGGCACCGGCAAGACCGAGCCGAAGGCCGCCGCCGCGGCCTGGGTCGCCGCCAAGGGGCTGAACAAGCCGGTCGGCTAGGGAGGGAGATTCGGTGTCCGATATCGAATTCTCCGGTATCAGCAAGACCTATCCGGACGGCACTCACGCCGTCACCGACCTGGATCTGCACATCGAGTCCGGGTCGTTCACCGTGTTCGTCGGACCTTCCGGCTGCGGTAAGACGACCTCGATGCGAATGATCAACCGCATGATCGTGCCCAGCTCTGGGACGATCACCATCGCCGGGCAGGATGTTTCGACCGTCGATCCGGTCCGGCTGCGCCTCGGGATCGGGTACGTCATCCAGAGCGGCGGACTGCTGCCGCACCGGACGGTCGTCGACAATGTCGCGACCGTTCCGGTCCTGCGCGGTGACTCGCGCCGGGCCGCCCGTGCCGCGGCGCTCGAGGTACTCGACCGGGTCGGCTTGGATCGTTCGCTGGCGCAGCGGTATCCGGCGCAGTTGTCGGGTGGTCAGCAGCAGCGCGTTGGCGTGGCCCGCGCGCTGGCCGCCGACCCGCCGGTCCTGCTGATGGATGAGCCGTTCAGCGCCGTCGACCCGGTGGTGCGCGCCGAATTGCAGGTCGAAATGCAAAGGTTGCAGGCGGAATTGCACAAGACCATCGTGTTCGTCACGCACGACATCGATGAGGCGATCACTCTCGGCGATCGCGTGGCGGTGTTCGGACGCGGCGGAGTGCTCCAGCAGTACGACGCGCCGCAACGCGTGCTCGCCCAGCCCGCCACCGATTTCGTCGCCGACTTCGTCGGCCGCGACCGCGGTTACCGCGGATTGTCCTTCCGGTCCGCGAATGAGATTCCGCTGCACGAGATCCGGACGGCTGTCCCGGACGAGGTGCGCGAACTGCGACTCGACGCGGGCGAGTGGGTGCTGGTGGTCGACGCCGACCGCAAGCCGGTGGGCTGGATGGACGTCACCGGTGTCGAGGGATTCCGCGCGGGCCGCGCACTATCGGACAGCATGTCGGCGGGCGGTTCGCTGTTCACCCCGTCCGGCGATCTGCGCCAAGCGCTGGACGCCGCGATCTCCTCGCCATCCGGAATCGGTGTCGCCGTCGACGGCGCCGGCGCGGTACGCGGCGGAGTGCTGGCCACCGAGGTGCTCGAGCAGTTGGCCGGGCAGCGCGCCAACGAAGACGCCGAACGCAACCGGCACTTCTTCGAAGAACAAGTGCCGTGAACGCACGTGAGCGAGACGGCGTCGTGCGCGCCGGAATCCGGAGAGCGGCATGAGATACCTCATCGAGAACTTCTCGGAGATCATGGGAATCACCGCGACCCACCTCTATCTCGCCCTGGTGCCACTGCTGCTGGGCCTGGTGATCGCGGTCCCGGTCGGCGCGCTGGTGCGGCGAGCGGCGTGGCTGCGCCGGGTCACGGTGACCGCCGCGAGCCTGGCCTACACCGTTCCGTCGCTGGCGCTGTTCGTGATCATCCCTCCGCTCGTCGGCATCTCGGCGATCGATCCGCTGAACGTGATCATCGCGCTCACCATCTATTCCACGGCGCTGCTGGTGATCGCGGTCCCGGCGGCCCTGGACTCGGTGCCCGCCACGGTGCTCGACGCGGCCGACGCGGTGGGCCACGGCCCGCTGCGCCGCACGCTCACCGTGGATATGCCACTTGCCGTGCCGGTCTTCGTATCCAGTCTGCGGGTCGTGGTGGTGACCAATATCGCGATGGTGTCGGTCGGCGCGCTGATCGGCGTCGGCGGGCTCGGCAAACTGTTCACCCAGGGCTACCAGCGCGATTATCCGGACGAGATCATGGCGGGCATCATCGTGACGCTCGCGCTCGCGCTGGTCGCCGACCGGGTGGTATACGCGCTGGGCCGCTGGTCGACGCCCTGGGTGCGCGCCGACGCCAGGACCGTCAGGGCGAAAGGCACTGCGGCATGAACCTTTTCCTCGACGCCTGGCACTACTTCACCGACGGCGCCAACTGGAGCGGTCCGTCGGGCATCGGGAGCCGCATCGTCCAGCACCTCTGGTACAGCTTCCTGACCGTCGCCGTGTCCGCGGGGATCGCCGTACCGCTCGGCCTGAGCATCGGCCACACCCGGCGTGGGTCGGCGGTGCTGGTCGGCTTCGCCAACGCCATGCGCGCGCTGCCCACCCTGGGCCTGTTGACCTTCCTGGTGCTGCTGCTCGGCCTCGGCTTGATACCGCCGCTGCTGGCACTCGTCACGGTCGGCATCCCCCCGCTGCTCGCGGGCGCGTACGCGGGAATCGCGAACGTTCCCGCCGACGTCGTGGACGCCTCGCGCGCCATGGGCATGACCGAACGGCAGATCCTGTTCCGAGTCGAGGTGCCCAACGCGCTGCCCATCCTGCTCACCGGGCTGCGCGGCGCGACCCTCCAGGTGGTGGCCACCGCGACGATCGCCGCCTACGTCAACCTCGGCGGCTTGGGCCGCTACATCTTCGACGGCATCAGCCTCTACCGCTACGACCGCGTGCTGGTCGGCGCGCTACTGGTGGCGGTGCTGGCGATGCTGCTGGACGGGCTGCTGGCCTTCGCGGTATGGGCCAGCGCACCGGGAACCGGCCGGTTGCGGCGCTGACAAGGGCGCCCATTCGCGGTCGAATCGGGCGCCCTTGTGCCGGCGTGCGACGGCGTTACGCGACGCCCTCGGCGCGGGCGGCGGCGGCGACCGCTTCGGCGACGGCCGGAGCGACCCGCGGGTCCAGCGGGCTCGGCACGATCTTGTCCGGGCCGAGTTCGTCGGCGACGACGCTGAGGATGGCGTCGGCAGCGGCGATCTTCATGCCCTCGGTGATCCGCCGGGCGCCCGCGTCCAGCGCGCCCTTGAAGACGCCGGGGAACGCGAGCACATTGTTGATCTGGTTCGGGAAATCGCTGCGGCCGGTGGCCACGATCGCGGCGTACTTGCGGGCCACCTCGGGGTGGATCTCCGGGTCCGGGTTGGACATGGCGAACACGATCGCCTCCGGCGCCATCGACGCGATGAGCTCCTCGGCGATCAGACCGGCCGACAGGCCGAGGAACACGTCGGCGCCCGCCAGCGCCTCCGCCGCGCCGCCGGTGAGGCCGCGCGGGTTGGTGCGGGTGGCCAGCTCGGCCTTCACCTCGTTGAGGTCGCCGCGGTCGGCACCGACGATGCCCTTCGAATCGAGCACGGTCACGTCGCGGACCCCGGCGGCCAGCAGGATGTCCGTGCACGCGACACCGGCGGCGCCCGCACCGGACACCACGACCTTCAGGCCCTCGATGCCGCGGCCCTGCACCTTGGCAGCGCCGTTGAGCGCGGCGAGCACCACGATGGCGGTGCCGTGCTGGTCGTCGTGCATCACCGGGCAGTCGAGCGCCTCGATGACGCGCCTCTCGATCTCGAAGCAGCGCGGCGCGGAGATGTCCTCCAGGTTCACCGCGCCGAAGCTCGGCCGCAAGCGGATCAGCGTCTCGACGATCGCGTCGACGTCCTTGGTGTCCAACACGATCGGGATCGAATCCAGCCCGGCGAACTTCTTGAACAGCGCCGCCTTGCCCTCCATCACCGGAAGCGAGGCGCGCGGGCCGATGTCACCGAGGCCGAGCACGGCGGTGCCGTCGCTCACCACGACCACGAGCCGATCGGTCCAGGTGTAGCGCTTGGCCAGAGCCTCGTCCTCCGCGATCGCGCGGCTGACCTGGGCGACGCCCGGGGTGTAGGCGATCGACAGATCGCGCTGGGTCTCCAGGGGCGCACTGAGTTCGACCGAGAGCTTGCCGCCGAGATGTCCGGCGAAAATTTCGTCGTTTGTGATTTCGGACAAGCTTGCCGTGGAATTCGGTGCATCAGTCACAGGTGACACGATTTCACTCCTGCTCGGGTCTGGCTAAATCGGGGGACGGTTACCACCGGGTAATGGGTATAAGGGGTTTCACGACGCTCATCGGGTGCGCTGACCGGTGCGTTTCGAGCCGGCTGCCAGCGGCGGACGCGACTTGCCGAGTTCTCGATGGCGGGCGCGGCACTGATCCGCGAAGCAGAACCGAGCGGGTGCGCCCGGACAGAACGTGCGGTGTGATCTCGCGGGTCGCGACGGTACGTCGGCGAGGCGGAGACCTCCGTGATTCCCTCACCCGGCGGTGGCGGAGGCAAGGAATCCGACACATTCTGCCAGTCCGGTAGGCAAGTTGCCAAACCGGTTACCCCCTGGGCCGTGTCGCGCTCCATCACCCAACGTTAGGGGGCGGGAATTACCCTCAGGTAAGCGGAAACTCCCCGTTCAGCAGGCGCACGCGGTGAGCGATCGCACCGCTCGGGGCGGCGGCGGTGTGAGTCCGAGCGGGCCGAGCACCGTCCGGCGGCGCACTGTCAAGCGACGATATCGCGGGGCTGCTCCGGCATCGCCCTCGGCGCGTCCGGGCGCACCCACACGCTGCGCACGCCACCGGACATCAGCCGCGTCCGCCAGGTGTCGGACGCGCCGGGATGATCGGTCCTGCGGTGCATGCCGCGGCTCTCCGTGCGCGTCAGCGCGCTGTATTTGGTCCAGCGCGCCACCGCGAGCAGCGCGGCGGCCTGCCGGGCCCGCAGCAGGTCGGCGCCGCTGCCGCCGAGGTCGAATTCCGCCCCGGGCCACATGCCGTCGAGTTCGCCGATGCTGTCGCGCAGGCTGCCCGCGCTGCGCCAGTAGCTGCGCCGCAACGGCAGAGTGTGCTCTTGGACCAGGCCGACCACCGCCCTCGGATCGATCCGCGCCAGGGCATTGAGCCCGGCTCCGGGCACCTCGCGCGCCGGGGCACGCCGGTCCGTCGTCCGGGCGAATTTCGCCGCGCCCGCGCCTGCCCAGACGCCGGAGGCGATCGCCCACGCCGCGCTCAGTCCGCCGAATCCGCTCACCGCGCCGGTGAGCGGCTCACGACTGACCACGTCGCCCGCGGCGAACAGGCCCGCGACGGTGGTCGCGCACTCCGGTCCTGTGACGCGCAGTCCGCCGGTGCCGCGCACGGTGCCCTCCAGCACGGCGCGCAGCGGCACCCGTTCGGCACGGTCGACGAAGCCGTGGCGCGCCAGCCGGGACCGGAGGGCGACCGGTACGTCGTCCAGGGCGGCGAAAACCCGCTGACCATCGGCGATGGCCGCGAGCGCCGCCGAGCGATGCCCGGGCAGCTCGACGCCGGATTCGTCGTAGAGCGGGGCGAACCGCAAGGCGAGATTCCGCAGCGCGGTCGGCTCGGCCTTCCCTGGCGGAATCAGGCTATAGGCGCAGGAGAATTCCATCCCGGACAGCTCGGCGCCCGCTTCCACGGCGAACAACAGACCGTCGCCGGTGTCCACGTCGGTGCCCGCCGCCCCGGACAGGAACGCGCAGCCACCGGTGGCCGCCACGACCGCACCGGCGCGCACGGTCCAGCGCCCGAACCCGTCATGGGGGCGCAGTCCGGTGGCGCCGCGCACTACGCCGTCGCGGTCGACCAGCAGTTGCAACGCCGGGTGATGATCGAGTACCCGGACCCCCGCTTCCCGCACCGCGCGGCGCATTCGCCGCAGGTAGCGGGCGCCGTCGAGATAGCTGCGCCGCCTGGCCGGACCCGCGGGGTCACTGGCGATGTGATAGCCCCAGCGGGCCAATTGCTCGACCCGCTGATGACTTTCCTCGAGCACGCGGTGCATCCACTCCGGATCACCCAGCGCGCCGCCGTGCGCGTGCCCGCGCCGGACCGCCTCGTCCCGCGCCGGGCCGGGCGGAAGGTGCCACAGCGAGATCGCGCCGTACGCCGTCGGCCCGCTCGACCCGCAGCGCGCCTTGTCGACGAGCACCACGGTGGCGCCCGCCGCGGCGGCCGAGACGGCCGCCCAGGTACCGGCGGGACCACCGCCGAGTACCAGTACATCCGTCTCGAGTTCGGTCATAAAGAAAAATGTTCGGGCACAATTCATCGGCCCGCAACCAAAACTCGGGAGTCAGCTCCACCATTGCGTCCACAGCAATAGTCCAGCAGCCAGAAAAACGATCATCGAACCGGCAAAGGCGGCCGAACCACGATGCCGGTCCGAATATATCTGCGCCACCAGGGCGACCACCGCGGCCGCCACATGCCAGGCGACCGATTCGGCGCCGGGACCGGGGAAGCCGCGCCGCTGCGCGATGACCGCGGCGCCGACCACGACCAGCATGCCCACCACGACGCCACCGGCGACGACGCCGCTGAGGCCGCGCACGAATCTCACGCGGCGATCACCGGCACGCCGGAGGCCTTGCCCACCAGCTTCTCGAATTGCGTTGCTTCGGTGGTGAACTCGCCGAGCCGGATGGTCTTGTTGGTGCCGTGATAGTCCGATGAACCGGTGGTGAGCAGGCCGAGTTCCGCGGCGAGATCGGTGAGCAGCTCGCGGTCGGCCGCGGAGTGGTCCGGGTGTGCGATCTCCAGGCCGCCGAGCCCGAGCGCGGCCAGCTCCCGGATGTCGTCGACGGCGAGCAGCCTGCCCCGCTTGCGCGCCCTGGTGTGCGCCAGCACGCTGACTCCGCCCGCGGTGGCGATCATCTGCACCGCGCGACGCAGCGGGGTGTCGGCCTTCTCGGCGTAGTAGGGACCGTGCGGGGCGAGCAATTCGTCGAACGCCGCGTCCACGCTGGGCACCACGCCCGCGGCGACCAGCGCCCGGGCCAGATGCGGGCGCCCGGCCGACGCCCCCGCCGAGGCCAGCACGGCGTCAGGATCGATCGGCAGTCCGTCGGCCGCCATCCGCTCGGCCATGGCGCGCAGCCGTTCCACCCGTTCGGCGCGCAGCCGCTCGCGTTCCTCGGCGAAGCCGCGATGGGTCGGGTCGAACAGGTAGGCCAGCAAATGTACGGGCACCGGCCAGCCATCCTCCCCCAGGCCGACGCAGGACATCTCCATGCCGCGGACCAGCGTCAGCCCCTTCGGCAGCGCGTCGGCCGCTTCCGCCCATCCGGCCGTGGTGTCGTGATCGGTGATCGCGACGACGTCCAGGCCCGCGGCGGCCGCGTTCCGTACGAGTTCCGCCGGAGTATCGGTGCCGTCGGACGCGGTCGAATGGGTATGCAGGTCGATGCGCACGCCTTCAAGTCTTACAGTGCTGCGCCGTCCCTCCGCACGCGCAGGCGACGTTCCGCCGGCCTGCGGCGACGTAGCATCGTCAGCGTGCCGTCCTTTTCTCCGCTTTCCTCGCTTCGTGGATCCGGCCGGACGCCGTCGCAGTCCGAGCAGCGGTTCATCCCGGTTCCGACGGCGCAGGCGATCGTCGACTGCGCCGTGTACGTGGACGGCAAGCGTCTGCCCGGGCGGTTCACCCACAAGGCCGCACTCGCGCGGGCCCGCGAGCAGCCGAACGGATTCGTCTGGGTGGGCCTGCACGATCCCGACGAGACGCAGATGGCCGACATCGCCGAGACGTTCCGGCTGCACCAGTTGGCGACGGAAGATGCCCTGCAGCGGCACCAGCGGCCGAAGCTGGAGCGCTACGACGATTCGCTGCTGTTGGTGTTGCGCACGGTCAGCTATGTGCCACACGAGATGAACAGCGTCAGCGAGATCGTGGAGACCGGCGAGATCGTCGTGTTCACCGGGCCCGACTTCGTGGTCGCCGTCCGCCACGGTGAGCATTCCGGCCTGGCCGAGGTACGTAAGGCGCTGGAGGAGGACTCCGAACAGCTGGCCCTCGGACCGGGCGCGGTGCTGCACGCGATCGCCGACCGGATCGTGGACTCCTACATCGAAGTGGCCCAGTCGGTCGAGAACGACATCGACGAGATGGAAGAGGAGATCTTCACCCCGCGCAGCAAGGTCACGGTGGAATCCATCTACCAGCTCAAGCGCGAGGTGGTCGAGCTGCGGCGCGCGGTGAATCCGCTGGCCGCGCCGCTGGAACAGCTCAGTCGCAAGCCGGATCTGCCGGTGCCGAAGGAGGTCCGGCGCTATCTGCGCGATGTCGCCGAGCATCACGCCGCCGTGGCCGAGCGGATCAACGACTTCGACGAGGCGCTCAGCGCGCTGATCAGCGCCGCGCTCGCCCGGATCGGCGTGCAACAGAACACGGACATGCGCAAGATATCGGCCTGGGTGGCGATCGCGGCCGTGCCGACGATGATCGCGGGCATCTACGGGATGAACTTCGACCACATGCCCGAACTGCACCAGGTCTGGGGCTATCCGATGGTGTGGGTGCTCATCCTCGCCATCTGCACCGGCTTGTTCTTCACCTTCCGCCGCAACAAGTGGCTGTAGCCGGGCGAGGCATCACAAGCTGGCGGCGCCGCGCCTCGGGTCGCGCACATCGATGCCCGCCTCCTGCCAGGCCTCCCGCAACGCCTGCGCGCCCCGCACCCGGACCCATGCCGCCTCCGTCGCGGTCACCGGCGTCACCGCGAAGTACCGCACCGGCTCGGCCGGGTCCGGCAGCGGCACCGCGGGAATGTCGCTGTCACCGAGCAGAACCGCGGTGAACGGCGCGTCGCGCCACATCGGTTCACCCAGATCCAGCAGCGCGTCCGCTTGCAGCACAACACCTTCCACGACCGGCGCCGCGGCGAGCACGCCGAGCGACTTGGCCAGGCCCGAGCTGGCGCCCACACCGGACCGCAACGTCAGCACGAGTTCCGCGCGCGGGCCGCGCACCGGGTCGGCGTGCACGGCGGTCGGATCGCCCATGGGATGCCTGCTGCCGCCCAACGTCACGTAGTGCACCAGATCGTCCTCGACGATGCGCAGGATCTCGATCGGCTCCAAGCCCAGAAAAGTGACCGACGCGGCGTCGACGTTCGCGGCGTCCACGCCGAAATGGCCCAGCACCTCGGTGCGGACCGTCTCCAGCACTTCCATGCGTCAGATCGCCAGCCGCGCGAGCATGTCCCGTGCCTGCTCGGCCGACTTCGGATCGCACAGCACGTCGTAGCGGCCCGCCACCAATTGCATGGTGGACGCGAAGTCGCGCTGCCCCCTGGTCGCCGCGTACGGGATCGAGGTCGAGATCAGGCCGAAGATGATGCCGCCGACCAAGCCGACGATCAGCGGGCCCAGCGCGCCGCTGGTGGTGAACAGGCTCAGCAGCAGACCGAGGAACAGGCCGAGCCAGGCGCCCGACACCACGCCGCCGCCGATCACCTTGCCCCAGGTCAGCCGGTAGAGAACCCGCTCGACCTGCATCAAGTCGACACCGACGATGGTCACATCCTGCACCGGGAACTGGTTGTCGGCCAGATAGTCGACCGCCTTCTGCGCCTCGGCGTAGGTCGGGTAGGAGCCGACCGGCCAGCCCGACGGAGGCGTCGGGAGGGCCTGCCGCGCACGGCTCGAGTTCCCCAAGGGATTCGTCATAGTTCCATTCTGCTATTCCGACGCATCCCGCGGTGGTGTGAAACGCGTGGTGCGCGTCATTCCGGCGGCGCGGCCCTTTTCCGCGATCACCTGGGCCATCTTGGCGCTGGCCTCGTCGATCATCTCGTCGCCGAGCATCACCGCGCCGCGGGCGCCGCCCGCCGCCGAGGTGTGGAAGGCATAGGCGTCCAGGATCTCCTCGGCGCGGTCGTAGTCCGATTGCCGCGGGCTGAAGATCTCGTTGGCCGCCTCGATCTGACCGGGGTGCAGCACCCACTTGCCGTCGAACCCGAGCGCGGCCGTGCGCGCGGCGGCTCGGCGGAAGCCATCCACATCCCGGATCTGCAGGTACGGGCCGTCGATCGCCTGGAGGCCGTGGGCGCGGGCGGCGAGCAGGATGGTCATCAGGATGTGGTGGTAGGCGTCGCCGGTGTCGTAGCCCTCCGGCTGTTCGCCGACCACCAGCGTGCGCATGTTGATGCTGGCCATGAAGTCCGCCGGGCCGAAGACCAGGGTCTGCACCCGGGGACTCGCGGTGGCGATCGCGTCGATGTTGCGCAGTCCCACGGCGTTCTCGATCTGCGGCTCGAGGCCGATCCGTCCGACGTCCAGGCCGCAGGTCTTCTCCAGCTGGGTCAGCAGCAGGTCCAGCGCGCGCACCTGGCCCGCGTCGGTCACCTTGGGCAGCAGGATCGCGTCCAGCCGCGCGCCCGCGCCCTCGACCACGGAAATGACGTCGGCGTAGGTCCATTCGGTGGTCCAGTCATTCACCCGGACCACCCGGAGTTGCGTTCCCCACCCGGAGTCGTTCAGCGCCGCGACGATGTTCGCCCGCGCCTCGGCCTTCGCGACCGGCGCGACCGCGTCCTCCAGATCGAGGAACACCTCGTCGACGGGCAAGGTCTTGGCCTTCTCGATCATCTTCGGGTTGCTGCCCGGGCACGCGAGCACCGAACGGCGTGGCTTCATGATCACTCCCGTCGATCGTGGCGGGATGCGAACACCCGCCCGCGAACATCTAGCCTTGGCAGCATGGCAGCTACCAGGGTGTACGTCGCCAGGCTGGCCGGTTTGGCGGTACTGGGACCGGACGGGGAGTCTATCGGCCGGATTCGTGACGTCGTCGTGGCCGTCCGGTCCGACCGCCAGCAGCCCCGCGTGCACGGCCTGGTCGTCGAACTGCCCACCCGGCGGCGCATTTTCGTGCCGATCCTGCGGATCACCGCGATCGAGCCCGGCGTGGTCACACTGAACACCGGAACGGTCAGCCTGCGCCGTTTCACCCAGCGGCCGGGCGAGATGCTCGCGTTGGCGCAGATCGTCGACTCGGTGGTGCGGGTCGACGACCCGGACCTGCCCGACCTGGCCGGCGTGGACGTCCACGTGGCCGATCTCGGCATCGAACAGGCCCGTTCCAGGGACTGGCAGGTCAGCAGGGTGGCCGTGCGCGGTCACCGCAGGCTGGGCCGCAGGCGCACGGTGCACGTGGTGGACTGGACCAGGGTGTCCGGCCTGACGCCCCACGAGATCGGCAGGCCGGGACAGGACGTGACGCAACTGCTCGAACGGTTCGAGGGCATGCGCGCGGCCGACGTGGCTCAGCAACTGCGCGAGCTCCCGGAGAAACGGCGGATCGAGGTGGCCGTCGCGCTGGACGACGAACGTCTGGCCGACGTGGTGCAGGAACTGCCCGACGACGAGCAGGTCGAGCTGCTCAGCCACCTGGAGGTGCGCCGGGCCGCCGACGTGCTGGAGGCGATGGACCCCGACGACGCCGCCGACCTGCTGGGCGAACTGCCCGAGGGCGAGGCCGAATCGCTGCTCGCCTTGATGGACCCGCAGGAGTCCGAACCGGTGCGCAGGCTGCTCGAGCACTCCCCTTACAGCGCGGGCGGCCTGATGACGCCCAAGCCGGTCATTCTCACCCCGTCCACGACGGTGGCCGAAGCTCTGGCGCGGGTGCGCAACCCGGACCTCACTCCCGCGCTGGCCTCCATGGTGTTCGTGGTCCGTCCGCCCACCGCTACGCCGACCGGCCGCTACCTCGGTTCGGTGCACATCCAGCAGTTGCTGCGCGAACCACCCGCCCACCTGGTGGGCGGGATCCTCGACACCGATCTGTCGACGCTGCGCCCCGAACTGCCCCTGGCCGCGGTGACCCGGTACTTCGCGACCTACAACCTGGTCTGCGGACCGGTGGTGGACGAGGAGAACCACCTGCTCGGCGCGGTCAGCGTCGACGACGTCCTCGACCACCTGCTGCCCGAGGACTGGCGCGACCAGGAAGAGACCGACGAACGGGGCGGAGCGTGAGCCCGCACGACCCCGCGGACGCCCGAAAGGACACACCGTGAGCGAGAACGACCCGGGCGTGCGGCTCGGTCACAGCAGGGCCCGCCAACGGCTGGAGACGCCAGTGGAAAGCCGGTTCCGATTGGAGTGGGACGCCGAGGCTTTGGCCCGCAGCAGCGAGCGGGTGGCGCGATTCCTGGGGACCGGTCGGTATTTAGCGGTCCAGACGATCGTGGTGGTGGTCTGGATCCTGGTGAACATCTTCGTGGTCGCGCTGCGCTGGGACCCGTACCCGTTCATCCTGCTGAACCTGGCGTTCTCCACGCAGGCCGCCTACGCGGCGCCGCTGATCCTGTTGGCGCAGAACAGGCAGGACAACCGGGACCGGGTCGCCCTGGAGGAGGACCGGGCGCGGGCCGCTCAGACCAAGGCGGACACCGAGTTCCTGGCCCGGGAACTCGCATCGCTGCGCATCGCGGTCGGCGAAGTGGCCACGCGCGATTACCTGCGCCGGGAATTGGAAGAGCTGAAAGAAATTCTGGACCGCATGGAGTCCGCGGAATCCCCCGATCCGGAGAGCCGGACGGACAGCGCCGGAAAGGGCGGCCGCAAGAAAAGCTTCGGCCGAAAGCCCGCTCCGGCATCGGTTTCACCGTCCGTAACCAGTGATCAACCGGAAATACCGAATAAGGACCTGACTGGTGGGTAACCTGGACAACGTTGTCCAGAGCGGCCTGGGCAGGGGATGTCCCGGACGGCCGCTCCCACGACGTCGAGGATTGGGTGTGGCCGAATGCGTGTATCTGCTCCGATAACGGTCTCGGCTTTGGTTGTTGCTGGTGTGGTGGTGAGTGGTTCGGG
>NZ_JBSGCA010000031.1:15202-85664 GCF_053601535.1 Nocardia sp. NPDC004718 | reverse complement strand
TCGGCATGACAGCCCGCGATGATCTGTTCCAGGTCGCGGCGCATCAGCGGCTCGCCCCCGGTGAAGCGGACTTCGCGCACCCCCAGCTCCAGCACCGCGAGGCGCACCAGCCGGACGATCTCGTCCACCGTGAGCAGTTCGTGCCGGGGAATCTCCGGCAGCCCCTCCTCCGGCATGCAATAGGTACAGCGCAGCGAACACTTCTCGGTGATGGACACACGTAGGTCGCGGGCGACGCGTCCGAAACGATCCAGCAAATAGGGGGTGTCGGGACGGCCGGCGAGCGAGGGACGCCCGGAACGCACCGCCGGAATCCCGATCTCGACCAGAGTCACACGTCCATTATGACCGCCTGTCGCGATTCGTCTGCGGGCGGATTGCTCGATTTCGGCTCACTTCGGCCGCGGATAGGCGGTGAGGGCTCGCCACGGCTTCCGGCGACCTGCGCACGGCGACAGAGGCGGAGCACCGCCCGGACCGGGCGTTAGGCGTACCTCCGCCTTCGCTCCGGCCATGCGCAGGCTGAGGACGGACTACGTCCGACCGCACCCATTAGGCTGACTCGCATGAACTCTCGGCCCGCCGGCGTCTCGGCCAGGCCCGTCGATGACTATCGCGACAGCATCGAACAGCTGCTGCGGCCACTGGCCGCGCGCGCGGTCGAGTCCGTCACGGTACCGCGGGCGCTGGGCAGGCAGCTGGCCGAAGACGTCCGTTCGCCGATCGATCTGCCGGTGTTCCGCAACTCCGCGATGGACGGGTACGCGGTGCGTGCCGAATCGGTGCTGGTCGCGCCGGTCACCCTGCCTTTGGCAGGCGTCGTCGCGGCGGGAGCCGCCGGCCGCGCGCCGCTGCCGCCCGGTGCGGCGATGAAGGTGATGACCGGTGCGCCGATCCCGCGCGGCGCGGACTGCGTGGTGCCGGTGGAGGACACCCGCGTCGGCGACGGCACGGTGACCATCGAGCGCGGCCGCAGCGCGGGGGAATTCGTGCGTGAACCGGGCACGGACGTCCGGACCGGTGACCTGCTCGCACGGGCGGGCACCACGCTCGCGCCCCGGCATGTCGCCGCACTGGCCGCGGTCGGGCTGTCCGCGGTGGCGGTCTTTCGCCCGGTGCGCGGCGCGGTGATCACCACCGGCGACGAGCTGGTCGCGGCCGGAAAGCCGCTGCTGCCCGGCCAGATCTACAACTCCAACGGCGTCGCCCTCGCCGCGGCGCTCACGGCGAACGGCGTCGAGGTCGTCTCGGTGGCGCACAGTACCGACGATCCGGCGCGTTTCCGCGGGCTGCTGTCGGCCGCGATGGAGCGCGCCGATGTGGTGTTCACTTCCGGTGGTGTGTCCAAGGGCGACTTCGAGGTGGTCAAGGACGTGCTCGAACCGATGGGCGGACGGTTCGGCTCGGTCGCGATGCAACCGGGCGGCCCGCAAGGGCTGACCGTCGTCGACGGGGTGCCGGTGCTCAGTTTCCCCGGCAACCCCGTCAGCACGATGGTGTCGTTCGAGGTGTTCGCCCGCCCGATCCTGCGGCGCCTCGCCGGTCTGCCCGAGGTCGACACCTACGAGCTTCCCTTGACCAACGCCGTGCCTCGCTCGCCGGAGGGCAAGCGTCAGTTCCTGCGGGGAAGGCTGATCCGTGGGCACTCGAGTGAATCGTCCGCCTCCGGACGGCCGCGTGCGGTCGAGGTGGTGTCCGGTCCGGGCTCGCATCTCGTGGCGGCCATGGCGAAAGCCGACGTGCTGATCGATGTGCCCGCCGAGATCACCGCTCTGCCCGCGGGCGCAGTTGTGCGAGTGTGGACCTTATGAGCGAGTTGTCCCATGTCGACCACGAAGGTCGCGCCCGCATGGTCGATGTGAGCGCGAAGAGCGAGACCACCCGGATCGCCGTCGCGGCAGGCGAGTTGCGCACCACGGCCGAGGTGGTCGCGCTGGTACGGGCCGACGACATGCCGAAGGCGGACGTGCTGTCCACCGCCCGCATCGCGGGCATCGCGGGGGCGAAGAAGACCTCCGAACTGATCCCGCTGTGCCATCAGCTGGCGCTGTCGTCGGTGCGGGTGGAGTTCGGTTTCACCGATACCGCCATCACCATCGAGGCCACCGCGAAGACCAAGGGCCCGACGGGTGTCGAGATGGAGGCGCTCACCGCGGTCGCGGTCGCGGGTCTCACCCTGCACGACATGGTGAAGGCGGTCGACCCCGCGGCAGTACTCACCGGCGTGCGCCTGCTGACCAAAGAAGGCGGCAAACGCGGTCATTGGGAGCGCCCTGCCGACGCGGCCTCGGACGAGAGCGAGGACGAGCCGGTCACCGCCGACTACGCCGAGCCCGAATTCGACGAGGAGGAACGCTCGGCCGTGGTGCTGGTCGCGTCGACCGGGGTCGCGGCGGGCACCCGCGTCGACACCACCGGTCCGGTGCTCGTGGACTGGCTGTCCGGCCTCGGCTTCTCGGTGCGGGGCCCGCTGGTCTACGCCGACGCCGAGATCGAATTCGGACTTGCCGACGCGCTGCGCTTCGAACCCGCACTCGTCATCAGCACCGGCGGGACCGGCGCCTCCCCCACCGACGCCACCCCGGAGGCCACCCTCGCCTTGCTCGATCGCGAACTACCCGGTGTGGCGGAGGCGATCCGGCAGCGCGGCACCGCGAAGTTCCCCCTGGCGGCGCTGAGCCGCGGCGTGGCGGGACTCGCGGGACACTCGGTGATCGTGAATCTGCCCGGCTCGCCGGGCGGCGTGAAAGACGGCATCGCGGTGCTGGAACCGCTGCTGGATCATCTGCTCGCACAAGTCGCCGGAGGTGGAAGTCATGACAACGGCTGAGGCTACGGTCCGGCTCGCCCGGATCAGCGACCAGCCGCTGGACCCAGCGGAGGTCGAGGAGGCGGTGTCCGGATCGCATTACGGCGCTGTCGTGGTGTTCACCGGGAAAGTCCGCGACCACGATGGCGGGCAAGCCGTTTCGGCCCTGGAATACTCGGCGCACCCGCAGGCGGAGCGGTTCCTGCACACCGTCTGCGCCGAACTCGCCGCCACGCACGGCCTGCCGGTCGCGGCCGTGCACCGCGTCGGCTCGCTCGACATCGGTGACCGCGCGATCGTCGTCGCGGTGGCGGCGGCGCATCGCGGCGCGGCGTTCGCGGCGTGCGCGGAACTGGTGGACCGGATCAAACACGAAGTCCCGATCTGGAAGCGCCAGCTGTTCGCCGACGGACTGTCGGAATGGGTGAACGCCTGCGGGTGATCTGACCGTGACATGAATCTCATGACGAATCAACACGTCCGGTATAGCGTGTGCGCGCGGTAGCGCTTCACTCGGAGACCGACGGTGCGCCGATCGGTCGCGTGGCGGAAGGGAGCACGCGATGGGAACCGATCAGGTTCTGCTCCACCGGTTCGTCATCTCGCAACTCATCGCGGCCGGGGTGGACCGCGACCGGCTGCTCCGGGAAACCGGATTGCCGGAGTGGACCATGGCGGGCGACGACCTGCACCTGCCCAGCCAGATGTTCTCCCGGCTGTGGGAGATCGGTGAACTCGAACTCGGCGATCCGGACGTCGCCCTGAACGTGGCGAGCCGCTACGAACTGACCTGCCTGGGGCTCTACGACTATCTGTTCTCCTCGGCGCCGACACTGGGGGCCGGACTGGCGACCTGCGGTCCGTACGTCACCGCGGTGACTACCAACCACCGGTTCGACCTGGTCGCGGAGAACGACGACGAAGTCACCTTGTATCTGGACATGATCGACGGGGAAGGCCGCGGCCGCGATCTCACCCAACTCTGGGGGCTGAGCGCGGTGCTCAGCCGGGCACGGCGCGTGGTGCGTGAACCGCTGGCCCCGGTGCGGGTCGCGCTGCGCCAGCACGCGCCCGCCAAGATCGGCACCTTCATCGAGGTGTTCGGCACCACCGCGATCGAGTTCGACGCGCCGGTGGACGCGATGACCTTCCGCGCCTCGGACATGGATCTGCCGCTGACCACCAGCGATCCGGTTTTGGCCGGCATCCTGCAACCGTTGGCCGCCGCGCTTCCGCCACCGCCGCCGCTGGCCACCGCATGGCCCGAACGCGTCGCGGCCGCCCTGGCGGACTGCCTGGAGGACGGCGACGCGTCCCTGGAGCGGGTGGCGCGGAGGCTGGCCACCAGCCCGCGCACGCTCCAGCGGCGGTTGCGCGAGGCGGGTACCACGTGGCGCGCCGAGCTGGACCGGGCGCGCGGCGCGCGGCTGGTCGCCGCGACCGCCACGGGGCCGCTGAGCCCCTCGCGCCAAGCCGAGATCCTCGGCTACTCCGACCCCGGATCGCTGCGGCGGGCGGCTCGGCGCTGGTCGCTGGCCACCCACGCGGCGCGCACCGAGCGGAGCTTCACGGCCTGAGGAAACGCGCGGCGATCGACCAGAAGGTCGCGTCTTCGATCGCCCGGAAATCCCAGCTGTTGGTGAGGGCGTGGGTCTCGGCGACGATCGCGGGAACGTCGAAGTCGTCGCGGGTGGCGGTGCCCTTGGCCTCCAGCACCTCGATAACGTACGCGGTGGCGCTCTCCATGGAATCTGACACGGGAAACTCCCATCGGTCGCAGGACGATTCGGTCGGTCACGGATCGGCTTCCGAGCGGCGCCGCGCGCGGCAAGACGCTCCCGGTGCCCACCGACCGGCGGACACGCATCCAGTCTCATGAAAAGACCGCTCTGTCACCAGCACCGAACACGACATGTCGCGACCGAAGGCGCCAATCTGCGCGCTCAGTGCGGCGTATAGCGCCATACCCCGAGCATGCTCTGCGAATCCAGCGGTTCGGCGGCGTCGTGCACCGTGTCACGAAGCCGCGCCACGGCCTTGTCGGTGTGCAGACCGGCACCGATGAGCACCAGCTGCGCCCCCCGCGATTCGCCGCGCGACCAGCCACCCGGCTCGAAGACGATGTGGCGGCCGACCATGTGCAGGACGAATTTCCTGCGTTCGCCCGCCACTCCGAAGGCGGCGAAGCCCTTGGCCCGGAACAATCCCGGTGGCGGGTCCTCCAGGAAGCCGATCAGTTTGCGCGGGTCCAGCTCCCGGTCGCTGGCGAAAGAGACGCTGGTGTAGTCGTCGTGCAGATGGCGGTGCCCGGCGTGGTCGTGGTGCTCGTGCTCGACCAGCAGTTCGTCGAAACTCAGTTGCTCGGCCACCAACGGGCGTTCACGCCGCGGTCGGTCGAACAGCAGTCCGGGATCGATCCGGCCGTGGGTGGTCGCGTACACCGGCACCGAGCCGACCAGCGCCGCGATGTCCGCACGCAGCCGTGCGAGCTGCTCGGGCGTCACCCGATCGGCCTTGTTCACCACCACCAGGTCGGCCAGCCGCACATGGGTGCGCAGCTCCGGATGCCGGGCACTGCTGTCCGGGAACTGTTCGGCGTCGACCACCTCGACCAGGCCGCCGTAGCGCAGGCGCGGATTGTCGCTGCCGACCACCATCCGGATGAGGTTGCGCGGCTCGGCCAAGCCGCTGGCCTCCACCACGATCACGTCGATTCCGACGCGCGGCTGCGTGAGCCGGGTGAACAGCTCGTCCAGTTCGGTGACGTCGACGGCGCAGCACACGCAGCCGTTGCCGAGCGAGACCATCGCGTCGACCTGCCCGGCGACCAGCATCGAATCGATGTTGATCGCCCCGAAGTCGTTGACCACCACGCCGATCCGGGTCCCCCGGTTGTTCCTCAGCAAATGATTGAGCAGCGTGGTCTTCCCCGAACCGAGAAACCCCGCGACGAGCACAACAGGAATCCGGTCAGCCATTCCGCTCACCCTAGCGCGCCGCGGCACCCGCGGGAAAAGCCGGACGCCACCCTCGCGGTGGTGAGGGTGGCGTCCGGTGGGTTCGGTGCGCGGAACTATTTCGCGGGGCCCAGCAGCATGCCCGCCAGGCTGTAACCGAGGTTGATCAACTCCGTGCTGATGGCGTTGTTGTCCAGCCCGAGCATCTTCGCCAACGGCATCAGCAACTCCATGATCGAAGCGTTGCCCCCGGCGGCCCCGGGGGACTGCTGTGCGTTCGGCGTGCCCGGCGACTGGGTTCCGGAAGTACCCGGCGATTTCGGCGCCGCCGACGCACCGGGTGACTGCGGTGTCGCCGTTCCCGGAGCCGGTTTCGGCGTCGTGGTGCTGGGAACCGACTGCGCCTGCGGCACCGCCGGGGCCGCAGGGCTCTGCGGCACACCGGGAGTCGTGTAACTCTGCGGCACCGCGGGAATCACCTGGGCCTGCGGTACCACCGGGTTCGTCTGGGCCTGGGGAGCGAACGGGTTCGTCTGAGCCTGCGGAGCGAACGGGTTCGTCTGGGCCTGCGGCGTTTCCGGGGCGACCGCGGGATGGTCGAACGACGCCCCCTGCGGGGTGCTCTGGCCGCCCTGCTGATCCGGCGCGGCACTCGGCTGCGGTGTACCGAGCAGGTAACCGACCACGCCGGTGGTCAGCGCGATCGCGTGCTTGAGCTGCCCGTCCGGTGTCTCCAGCGACGCCGCGTCCTCGGGATTGGCGCCGTTGCCCATCTCGAGGAAGACGAGCGGAACGGTGGTCAACGCGGGCCCGGCGATGTCCGCGCGGGTCTGCAGACCTTCCACCACTCCGCCGTAGTTGGCGGGCGGGAATCCCGCATCGCGATACGCGTCGCGCACCGACTTGGACGCGGCGAGTCCCGCTCCCGCCTGGACCTGATCGACGATCAGATTCGGGATGGGCAGCTCCGGGATGATCAGGTGGAATCCGCGATCCTGCGCGGGCGCGCTGTCGGCATGGATGCTCACGGCGACGTCGGCGCCGGACTGGCTCGCCGCGCGGGCCCGGTCGTCGACGCAGCCGCCCCAGTTCATGTCGTCCTGGCGGCTCAGCACGACGTGCGCGCCGAGCGTCTCCAGCGATGTCTTGACGACCTGCGCGACGTTCCAGGTGATGGTGTGCTCGGGAACGCCGTTCATCGTGGTCATGCCGGTGGTCTGGCAGTCCTTGGTGCCGCCGCGACCATCGCTGACCTGTCTGGCCAAGTCCTGGGAGTGGTTGGATCCCTGGTGGCCGGGATCCAGGAATACGGTCTTGCCTGCGAGCTTCTTCGACATGTCCAGCGGCGACGGCGCCGCCTGCGCGCTGGCCGGAAGCAATCCGGACAACGTCACCGTTACCGCGGCCGTGACCGCGGTGCAGATACCGGCTTTGACGATGCTTGGCTTCATAGTGCGGTCGGTGCCCCGGGACGGAGCACCCCTCCCTTCCCACTTGTAACACCAAACCCAATGGTCACTCTGGCAACGCATGTATCAGCAAAGCAAGGTGCGTGATCGAAGTGTTACAGCATGCGCGACACCCGGCGGTCAGATCCGCCCCGGCGGTTTGCGCAGAGATAGCAGAGCGTAATGCACCCGGGTCGGCGCTGTCTCGATCGGCACGCCGAAATCCGTGGCGACTTCCCGATACGTCGGGATTGCCCGGTATTTCCTCGACGATAGCGATGTCTGTGTCGTCCAGTCCAAGATCGCGGATTCCGGCACACCACCTGGTCGGTTCTGGTAATGCTTGCCGCGGAGATGCGGGGGATCTCTCGAGTCGGCCGCGACGGCGGGAGCACGACGAACGTGGACGCGGCGGGAGTACAAGTCAAGGAGAACCGGTATGCGTGCTAGCGCGCTCCTTCTCGCGGGAGCCATGAGCTCCGCGGTGACCCTGCTCGCGACGGCGACGGCGGCGGCCGAACCCGCGAACACCATCTCGCAGGATGGCGTCTATTTGGTCGGTGTCGATATCGTCCCTGGTCTCTGGGAGGCGCCCGGCACGGGTGACCCCGCCTACGCGTGTGATTGGCGCCGGTTGTGGAAGGTCGAGGGCGACAACACGAACATGCAGTACATCATCGCGAACAACTACACCCGGCTCGGCCCGGTCCGGGTGCGGATCAAGCCGACCGACGTCGGGTTCAAGACCGAGAACTGCGGGCCGTGGCGGTTGCTGTCGACAGCACCGCCGACCGGCTCCTCCGGCGACTGAACGGCGGCGCACGTCGGACCGCGCCCCGCTAGGGCGTACCTCCGCCTTCGCTCCGGCCATGCGCAGATCATCGACGGACGACGTCCGACTGTGCCTTATAAGGTCAGCCGCATGCCGCGAAAAAGGATTCTGATCACCGGCGCGAGCGCGGGCCTAGGGGCCGCCATGGCGCGCGATTTCGCCGCCGAGGGCCGCGACCTCGCGCTGTGCGCCCGCAGGCTGGAAGCGCTCACACAGTTGCGCGACGAGCTGGTGGCGAGTCATCCCGGAATCACCGTCGCGGTGCGCGCGCTCGACGTGGACGACCACGCGGCGGTGCCGGCCGTCTTCGGCGAACTGCGCGACGAGCTCGGCGGCTTGGACCGGGTGATCGTCAACGCCGGGATCGGCAAGGGAGCGCTGATCGGCACCGGACGGGCCGACGCGAATCTCGCGACGACCACCACGAACTTCGTCAGCGCGCTCGCCCAGGCGGAAGCGGCGCTGGAGATATTCCGCGCGCAGCGGGCGGGGCACCTGGTACTTGTCGCGTCGATGAGCGCGGTGCGCGGGCTGCCCGGCAAGAAGGCGGCCTATTCGGCGAGCAAGGCGGGGCTCGCCGCGCTCGGCGAGGCACTGTCCACCGAATTGGCACGCTCGCCGATCCGGGTGACCACCCTGCTGCCGGGTTTCATCGCCACCGACATGGCGGCCAAGGCGGGCGACGCGCGGATGGTCGCGCCCCTGGACAAGGGCGTGGCGGCGATGGTGGCCGCCATCGAGCGGGAGCGACGCCGGGCCTGCGTCCCCGGGTGGCCGTGGCGGCTGATCGACCTCGCGCTCCCCCATCTCCCCGACGCCGTGGTGGCGCGGATGAGCTGAACCGGCCCCCGCCGGGGCCGGTCCGGGCAAGCATCACTTGACCAGCGTGAACTGCACGATATCGATGCGACCGGCGCGGAATTGCGCCGCGCACCCGGTCAGATACTTCATGTACCGCTGGTAGACCTCCTCGGATGCCAGGGCGATCGCCTCCTCCCGGTGCGCCCGCAGCGCCTCGGCCCAGCAGTCGAGGGTGCGCGCGTAGTGCGGTCGCAATTCCTGCATCTTCTCCGTGCCCAACCCGGCGCGCCCGGCCAGCCGCGTGACCTCGGCGGGATGCGGCAGCTGCCCGCCGGGGAAGATCTCTCGTTTGATGAAGATCTGGAACAGCGCGTCGTCCCGGGTCACCGGGATGCCCATGCGCCGCATGTCTTTCAATGTCCATCCCACGATCGTGTGCAGCAGCATCCTGCCGTCCGGCGGCAGCATCCGGTGACACCGCTGGAAGAACGTCTCGTAGCGCGACCGCCGGAAGTGCTCGAACGCGCCGATACTGACGATCCGGTCGACTTGGCCCTCGTATTCCTCCCAACCCTGCAGCCGGACCTGCACACCGGGGATGCGCTCGCGCTCGATCTTGTCCCTGACGTAGTCGTACTGGTTGCGACTGAGCGTCAGGCCCACGACCGTGGCGCCGTAGGCCGTGGCGGCGCGCAGCATCGTCGACCCCCACCCGCAGCCGACGTCCAGCAGGGTCATCCCCGGCCGCAGGTCGAGCTTGCCCAGGGCCAGGTCGATCTTCGCCCGCTGCGCTTGCTCCAGCGTCATATCCGGTCGCTCGAACCAGGCGCAGCTGTAGGTCATCGTCGGGTCGAGGAAGAGTGCGTAGAACTCGTCGGAGAGGTCGTAGTGGGCCTGCACTTGCCGATAGAACGGTTGGAGGTTGGTCATCGCGTTCTCCTGTTCATCGGGTTCATCAGCTGATACCCGTGCGCCGCCGCCGCGTTTCACCGCACGCGGACCGATACGCAACCGATGTGCGGGTCTCCGTTGGGCAACGGCGGCGGAAGGAAGTCGATTACCCGCCAGGTAATCGACTCCGTGACCCGCGGCAGGCAGGATCACGGACATGATCGATGAGACGGGCACCAAGTTGTTCCACCAGACCATGCCGTTCACCGAACGCCTCGGCGTCGAGGTGCTCGCGCACGGGCCCGAGCTGGTGCGCAGCCGCCTGGCCTGGGACGAATCGCTGTGCACGCTGGGCGGCGTGCTGCACGGCGGGGTGCTGATGTCGCTGGCCGACGCCCCCGGCGCTGTCTGCGCGTTTCTCAACCTGCCGGAGGGCAAGCAGGGCACCACCACGGTGGAGTCGAAGACGAACTTCCTGCGCGCGGTCCGTTCCGGATACGCCGTCGCGTCGGCGACGCCGCTGCACGCCGGACGCTCGTTCGTCGTGGTCGAGACGGTGATCCGGGACGACGCGGACAAGCTGGTCGCGAAGGTCACCCAGACCCAAGCGGTCCTCTAGCCGACGGCCGAGGGGACCCGCTCGCCCGCCGCCGCGCGGGCCACGGGCCACACCCGCGCGAGACCGAGCAGTTGCCGCAGCCCGGCGTCGAAATCGGGCGCCGGGACCGGCAACCGGACCGGGGACGATCCGATCGGGGCCGCTCCCGCCTCGCGCGCGAGCGCCGCGCACGCCACTTGGTGCGCGTAGTCGGTCAGCGGACATCCCGACCCTGCCATCGCCGACGTCGGGGCGTAGCGGCCGAGTTGCAGCAGCGCGTCCTGGATCTCCACGGTCATGCGCATCAGCCGGGTCTCCGGGTCGGCCTGCTCACCGGCCGCGGGCCGCAGCACGATCTCGGGCACCGCGGTGGTGAGATCCCGCCACAGCGGGCGCAGCCTGCGACCGGCGCGTCCGGCCCGATCCAGTTCCGCCATCGCCAGCAACGTCTGGACCAGTGGAATCGCGACCAACGTCGCGTCGACCATCAGGCACAGGGTGACCGTCGTTTCGACCCTGACCATCTGCGCGCCCAAGCCTTGCCATCCGGTGACGACCCACACCGTCGACAGCACCAGATTCGCCCCGAAAAGGGTCGCCGCCCAGATCAACGTGCCACACACCAGCTTTCCCGCCAATCCGATGCCACCGGCTCGCAGTTCATGCGCGCACATGCGCGCCAGCAGCCAGACGTTCAGCAGCAGCGGGAGGCCGAACGCGGTCCACACCACCACGCCCTCGGTGTCCAGGGTCAGCTCGACCAGCCTGCCCTCCTGTCGCGCCGACGTGCCCGCAAGCAGGATCGCGGCGGTGGACGCGGCCGCCAGCACGCAGCGGACGCGGTGCCCGCGCCGGACCGCGGCCGGTTCCGCGCCCAACGCCCAGATGCGGACGATCCCTTGCAGGCACATCGATGACATCACCGTGCAACCCAGCGCGAGCTGATGGGCGAGACTCGCGATGCCAGGCGTCATGCCGCAGCGATACAGCAGCAGACTCAGCAATCCCCATCCGAAGAGCTTGTTCAGCAGCCGGTCGACGATCGTGTCGCGCACCAGCAACCATCGGCCCGCGAAGACGGCCGCGACGAAGCCGACGACCGGCCACGCGATGATTCCCGGAATCGATGCCGCCATCGGCCGACCTCCCACCCACGAAACTGTCCCTTGCGAACGATAACGTTGTCGCGTGTTCGTGACGACGCAGAACATGAATCGGCGGCAACCGATAGCCGCGGCGTGCACCGAACCGATGTCTTATTTGTCCAATTATCGACAGCACACGCCGGGCGCGGGGCGGACATCGTTTGTCACCGGCCCCAGAACTTCCGCCGCGCTGTCAGCGAATGTCACAACAGCGTGCCGAACAGCGAATTACATAAGGACACAAAACATTCGGCGGAATCGCTGTGGATGTTACGCTGTATCACATAGAGTTTCAGTGACGACACTCACCTCCGACACGCACCTCCCGGCGGGTGCGTCTGCTCTTCGTAGCCCGCGAACGCGGCTCTACCTCATGCTCTGCCCGCCCGTTCGTGCGGCAAGAACGGAGATATCTTTGCGCGATGAACCACGATCAGCTTTCCGGCCCGAGCGAATCGATGGTGCATCGATCGAAATCGACTTCGTTCCCCCGGCCCCGAGACCGGTGGCCCGCGCGGTGATCAGGACCGGGGCGTCCTCGGTCGAGCGGCGATACCGCCTTCCGGAAGACAGCGCACCAGTGCATCTATGCGTCACGGCGTGATGGCGCCGGGGGAAACGGAAGCGATGAGCAAGCAGACTGCCGGAACAACCGAACTAGCCGTGCGCCCGGCCGCCGGGACGGACACGATGAACACCGCGCTGCGCGATCGCCTGATCGACGCCACCGTCGAGGTGGTGTCGACAGAAGGTTTGCACGCGCTCACCGTCCGGCGCGTTTCCCGTATGTGCGGGGTCTCCACGATGGCGGTGTACTCCAACTTCGGCGGGATGCCCGGCCTGATCCGGGCGGCGGGTTCCGCAGGCTTCGCGCAACTGGCCGAGCGCATGACCGCGGCCGGGGTGAGCGACGAGCCGGTCACCGACCTGCTCGTGCTCGGCCTGGTTTTCCGCGACGAGGCCCAGCGGCGGCCGGAACTCTTCCAGCTGATGTTCGGCACCGGGACGCGCATCGACCTGAAGATCAACCGGGGCAATGTGCTCGTGGCCGGGCACGATTCGGAGTTCGAGCACTACGCGGAAACCTTCGACCACGTGGTCGGGGCGGTGCAGCGCGCGCAGGACGCCGGGCTGATCAACACCCCGGACGTGCGGTCCGCCGCGGCGCAGCTGTGGATGGGACTGTTCGGCTTCGTCCAACTGGAGATGGCCGGTCACCTGGGCGACGACGGTCTGCTCGAAGTGCTGGTGCCCGCGATCGTGAATCTGCTCGTCGGCATGGGCGCCGAGTTGGAATCCGTCGGCGCCTCGGTGCTGCTCGCGGTGGAGCGGTTCGCCACGCTGTTCGGCGAGTGAACCCCCGCCCGGATCAGAAGGGCAGCTTGGACCTGAATCGCTGGGCGCGCGCCATCGCGCGCTCGGCGGCGCTTCCGCGCGGCGGCATCAGACCCAATTGCAGCAGCATCTCCGTGAGATCCCAGGTGGCCTGGCTGCGCCAGATCAGCCCGGAACGGAACTGCCACGCGTCGATGACCAGCAGATCGAGCTTCTTGCCGGTCGGGCCGAAACCGGGCGGGTCGATGGGGCCGAGATGGGTGCCGGTCATCCGCCACGGCACCAAGGCCAGCCGGCCGTCCGCGGCGAGTACCGGCGGAAACGGGTTGGTGTAGGCGACATCCGGGAACGAGCGCACCGTGTCGGCGACGAACTTCTCCACACCCGCCCGGCCGTGCGCGGGCGCGTCCAGCGAGGGGTCGTGCCAAATGGTGTCCTCGGTGACGCATTTCGCGACCGCCGCGCCGTCACCGCTGTTCCACCCCGCGATGTATTGCTCGGTGAACGCCAGCAGCCACTCCAGGCTTTCGATGGGTTCGGCCTCCGCCTCGATACGGAACTGCCCGGTGTTGTACGAATCCACGCCCATCGCCTTTCAGCCAGTGCTTTTCGACGAGCCATCGTAGCCACGAATGGACCGTGCACTCAACACCTTCCGGCGCTCCGGAGCCGACCGGTACGGAATAACATCGGAATAACGATGTAATTCACACCGGTTCCACCGCCGGATAACTCTGTAATAACGTCAGAATAATCCCGTCATACCCCCTCTGAACTGCGTTGATGCTCAAGTCGGCATTACTTGCCCAGCAATGGTTTTCGGTAACCGCCCGCACGATTCCGTATTGACCTTCGCGAATCGCCCCTCCTACCATGGGTGGACACTGACCTCCTACCGCGGAACCACTTCACCGCCGGACGACGCCATGGCCGAACAGGTTTACCGGCGCAGCGATTCCGGCTGTCTCCACGCTGATTCGACGACGCTGACGTGAAACCGTCTGCGTTTCCGAATGCCCGAGCATCAGGGGATTTTTCATGCCCAATGTAGCAATTGTCGGTATCGGCTGCCGTTTTCCGGGCGGCATCGACGGACCGGACACTTTCTGGGATCTCGTCGTGCACAAGGGCGACGGGATCGTGGAAGTACCGGCGGACCGCTGGAACCTCGCGAAGTTCTACGACCCGGACCCGGACGCGCCGGGGCGGATGTACACCAGGCATGGGGGATTCCTGACCCAGTCGCTGTGGGACTTCGACGCCGAGTTCTTCGGCATCTCCCAGCGTGAGGCGTCGATCATGGATCCGCAGCAGCGGCTGCTGCTCGAGGTCGCCTGGGAAGCGCTCGACGACGCGGGGATGGCGGGCCGGGTCGGCGGCCGCGAGGTCGGCGTGTTCGTCGGCGGCTTCATGAACGACAACGCGCTGGTGCGCAGCGGCTCGGTGGCCAGGGCCTCGATCAACAGCCACAGCCCGACCAGCTCGTCGCACACGCTGCTGTCGGCCCGCATCGCGTTCCTGCTGGATCTGCTCGGGCCCACCATGACCATCGACACCGCCTGCTCCTCCTCCTTGGTCGCGCTGCACCAGGCGGTGCTGGCGCTGGAATCGGGCGAGTGCGAGACGGCGATCGTCGGCGGCGCCAACGCGATGCTGCGACCCGAGGCGTTCATCTCCATGTGCAAGGGCCGGTTCCTCGCGGTCGACGGCCGGTGCAAGTCCTTCGACGCGGCCGCCGACGGCTACGGGCGCGGTGAGGGCGCCGGCGCGGTAGTGCTGAAGACGCTGGACGCGGCGGTCCGCGACCGCGACCGGATCTACGCGGTGGTGCGCGGCAGCGGCGTGAACCAGGACGGCCGCACACTGGCCATCCCGGTGCCCAACCCGGCCGCGCAGGAGGCGCTGGCCCGGCGGGTGCACCGGCTGGCGGGCATCGACGCGCACGACGTCCGCTATGTGGAGGCGCACGGCACCGGCACGCCGGTCGGCGACCCGCTCGAATTGGCCGCCCTCGGCGCGGTGTACGGCGCGGTCGAGGGCCGCGACGAACCGCTGCCGGTCGGCTCGGTGAAGAACAACATCGGCCACACCGAGGCCGCCGCGGGCGTCGCGGGTCTCATCAAGGCCGCGCTGACGCTGCACCACGGCGTCATCGCACCGCAACTGCGGCTGGACAACCCGAACCCGGAGATCCGGTTCGACGAACTGCGGGTGCGCATTCCGCTGGAGACCGAACCGCTGCCCAACGACGACGGCCGGGCCGCGGTGGCGGTCAACAGCTTCGGCTACGGCGGCACCAATGCCCATGCGGTGCTCACCCGTGCGCCGGAAGCGCCCGCGCGGGAGCGGACGCGCGGGCCGATCACGGTGCTGCCGCTGTCGGCACGCAACGAGACCGCGTTGCGCACGATGGCCACCCAGGTACACGACCTGACCGAGACCATCCCCGCGGACGCGGTGACCGAGGCGGCGTGGACGCAGCGGGCGCACCATCCGATCCGCGCGGCGTTCGCCTACCGCGACACCGACGATCTACGCGCGCAGCTGGCCGATTTCGCCGCGGGCGCGAGCAAGTCACCCGCCCGCGCGCTCACCGACGGCTCCACCCAGCCGGTGTTCGTGTTCAGCGGCATGGGCCCGCAGTGGTGGGGCATGGCCCGTGGCCTGCTCGAGGCCGACGGGCATTTCGCCGCCGCCGCGCGGTCGATCGACGAAATCTTCCAGGACATCGCGGGCTGGTCGATCGTCGAGGAGCTGCTACGCCCCGAGGCGGAGTCGCAGATCACCAGAACCGCGTACGCGCAGCCGGCGAACTTCCTGGTCCAGGCCGCGCTCCTGGCCGAATTCGCCGAACTCGGCATCCACCCCGCCGCGGTGGTCGGCCACAGCGTCGGCGAGGTGGCCTCGGCCTACGCCTCGGGCTCGCTGTCGCTGCACGACGCGCTGCTGGTGAGCTATCACCGCGCCCGGTTGCAGGCCACCACCGCGGGCACCGGCGGCATGCTCGCCGTCGGCCTGTCGGAAGACCAACTGCGCGAGCGGCTCGCGGGCGTGGCGGGCGTCTGCGTCGCGGCGATCAACAGCCACTCCGCGGCGACGCTGTCCGGCGACTCGGCCGAATTGGACCGTATTCGGGAGGAACTCACCGCCGAAGGCGTCTTCGCCAGGGCGCTGCGCGTCGAGGTGCCCTACCACAGCCACCTGATGGACCCCATCCTCGGCGAACTCACCACCGTGCTCGCCGGACTCGCGCCACGCCCCGCGCGGGTGCCGATCTGGTCCACCGTCACCGGCGGGGAACTTGCCGGCCCCGACTGGGACGCCGAGTACTGGTGCCGCAACGTGCGCGAGCCGGTGCGGTTCGGCGCGGCCGTGGACAGCCTGCTCGACGCAGGCCACCGGGTCTTCCTCGAGGTGGGACCGCACCCAGTGCTCAGCGGCAACATCAAGGAGGCGTTCGTGCGCCGCGGCCTGGACGGCGCGGCGATCAGCACCCTGTCCCGCAACGCCGACGACCGCGACAACCTGCTGCGCGCGGTCGGCGAGCTGTACCAGACGGGCGGCTTGGACACGGCGCACGCGCCGGGCGCGACGGAAACGCCTGTGGCGCATCTGGATCTGCCTCGCTACCCGTGGCAGCGCCGCACGCTGTGGACCGAGGACCCCGCGATCGAGGCGGACCGCGTCGGCGCCGTCGACGGCTACGTCATGCTCGGCCAGCGCACCGCGGCGTCCGCGCCGGAGTGGGAAGTCGAGTTGTCGGTGGCCGCGCTGCCGTGGCTGCCCGATCACGTGGTGGACGGGTCCGTCGTGCTGCCGGGCGCGGCCTATCTGGACGCCGCGCTCAGCGCCGTCGCGGTGCGGACCGGTCGCGCCGGCTTCGGGCTGGAGTCGGTCCAGTTCGTCGCGCCGCTGGTGATCGGCCAGCACGACGTGCCGGTATTGCGTCTCACCGTCGAGGAGACCACCCACAGGTTCACCCTGCGTTCGCGCGCCGCCACCGCGACCACCTGGACGGTCAACGCGTACGGCAGGCTGATCGAGGCGGACGTCGACGCGCGCTCCGTCGACCTCACCCCGGCGGCCGACGCGGTGGAGGTGTCCGCGGCGACGCTCTACGACGGCCTGGCCGCGCACGGCCTCGCCTACGGACCGAGCTTCCGGCTGATCACGGCCGCCAGCGTGGGTTCCGACTCCGTGCTGGCCCGGCTGGATCTCACGCCGCTGGCCGGGAGCGCGCCGAGCCTGCCGCATCTGGCCCATCCCGCGGCGGTCGACGCCGCGCTGCAATGTTTCGCGGCGCTGTACGCGCAGACCGCGCACGGCGCGAGCGTCGTGGTGCCGTCCTCGGTCGCCGGGGTCCGCTGGACCGGCCCGCTGCCCGAGCAGGCCGTCGTGCTGGTCCGCCGCGTGGACGGCGACCCACTGTGCGCGGACATCACTATCGCTTCGCCGGAAGGTGCGGTGGCACTGCACCTTTCGGGTGTGCGATTTGCCGTCCTCGGCGGCGATCCGGATCTGCACGAGCAGCTCGACGGGCTGTTCTACGAGCCGGTGTGGTCCATCGTCGACGACACCGCGACCGCCGACGAACCCGCGGGCGGGGAGGAGTTCCTGCTCGTGGTCAGCCTGGGCAGCACCGTCTCCCAGCGGGCGAAGGAGATCGCCAGCGCGCGAGCGTCGGCGGAGATCCTGACCCTGGAACCGGAGGAGGCCGACGCCTCCGATCGTGTCCTCGCCGCCCTGCGCGCCGCCCAGGAGCGGCCCGGCGTGACGCGCGGTCGCCTCGTCGTGGTGTCCGGCGCCGAACTGGACGCGGTGCCCAACGCCTACGGGCTCGCCCAGGTCGCCAAAGCGGTCGGCGAACTGGTGGTCGGCGAGGAGGACGACGACGCCCCGGTGACCGAGGTACGCGCGGTGGTGGTCACCGAGCAGGCGTTCTGCCTGCCGGTCGACACCTTCGCCCATCCCGCGCAGGCCGCGCTCACCGGCGCCAGGCGCACGCTGCGCAACGAGCAGCCCGCGGTGCAATGGCGACTGGTCGACACCGAATCCACCACGCGCGCCGCGGACATCGTCGAGCAGGTGTTCGGCGACGGACGCGCCGACGAGGTCGCCTTGCGGGCGGGCGCGTGCTGGGCGCTGCATCTGCGCAAGTCCCTGCGCGACCATCTGGCGGTCTGGGACGAGGCCGCGCCGCTGGCCGACCCGGAAAGTTCTTTCCGCCTGGAGATTCCGCGCTCACGACTGCTGTCGGACCTGGCGTGGCGCGCGGTCGATCGCGTGCCGCCCGGGCCGGGCGAGGTCGAGATCCGGATGGACGCGGTGGGCCTGAACTACAAGGACGCGCTCAAGGTGCTCGGTGTGCTCACCGAAAAGGAGCTGGCAGGCACGTATTTCGGCACCGACCTGGGTATGGACGGCTTCGGCGTGGTCGAGCGCGTCGGCCCCGGGGTGACCGAGGTCGCCGTCGGGGACGAGATGTCGGTGTGTGCCAGGGACCTGGTTCGCAGGCACGTCACCCTCCGGCCCGACGAGGGCGCCACGATGCCACTCGACTACCCGGATACCGAGCTCGACCCGTGCCACTCCAGCTCGGTACTGCCCTTCCTCACCGCCGAATTCGCCTTCGGCGAGCTCGCGCACCTGCAACCGGGTGAGACGGTGCTGATCCACGGCGCGGCGGGCGGCATGGGTATGGCCGCGGTCCAAGTGGCGGTGCGCCTCGGTGCGCGGGTGATCGCGACGGCGGGCTCGGAAGAGCGCCGAGCGGTGGCCGCGGCGGCGGGGGCCCACGAGGTGGTCAACTCGCGTTCGATCAGCTTCGTCGACGACGTGCTCGGCCTGACCGGGGGACGCGGCGTCGACGTGGTCTACAACTCCTCCCCCGGCGAGATCCTTCAGCAGAACCTGCGTGCGGCCGCCGAATTCGGGCGGATCATCGAGATCGGCAAGGCCGACATCTACGGCGGCGGCGCGATCGACCTGCGCCCCTTCGACCGGAACCTGTCGTTCTTCGCCGTGGACATGGACCGCGCCCTGGCCGTGCGCCCCGAACTGGTCCGCCGCGCGGCGCGCCGGGCGATGGACGCGCTGAACGACGGCACCTACGAGTACCTGCCGTACACCGCGTTCCCGCTCACGTCGACCGCCGAGGCGTTCGAGACCGTGGTGCGGTCCAAGCAGATCGGCCGGGTCGTGCTCGATCTGCGGGAGCCGGGACCGACCGTGCTGGCCAAGCGGCCGAGTCTGCCGATCGACCCCGCGGCCAGCTACCTGGTGACCGGCGGCTTCGGCGCGTTCGGCCTGGCCACCGCGCGCTGGCTGGTGCGGATCGGCGCGCGGCGCGTGGTGCTGGCCGGACGCAGCGGCGCGACCGGTGACGCGGCCCGCGCCGCGGTCGCCGCGCTCACCGCCACGGGCGTCGAGGTCGTCGAGGAGCGTCTCGACATGGCCGACTACGACGCCGTCGCCGCGCTGGTCGAACGCATTCAGGCCAGCGGACATCCCCTGCGCGGGGTGTTCCACGCGGCCGGCGTGGTGAACAACCTCGAGGTCCCGCAGATCACCGCCGAGTCGCTGGCGGAGATCTTCGGACCAAAGGTCGCCGGTGCGGTCAACCTGGACACCGCCGTCACCGCAGCCGACATCGACCTCGACATGTTCGTGCTGTTCTCCTCGGCGAGCAGCATCGTCGGCATCTCGCCCCAATTCGGTTACGCGGCGGCGAATTCCGTGCTGGACATGATCGCGTCCGCCCGCCGGGCCCGCGGCGCCGCCGCACTCGCGGTGAACTGGGGCTTCATGAGCGGGGGCGGCGGCATGGCCGATTACGAGGCGGTCAGCCGATACGCGGAGATGACCGGTTACCGCTCGGTGGACATGGACGTGGCCACCGATCTGCTGGGCGAGTGCCTGCGGCTGGACCTGCCGCAGATCGTGCTGTTCGACGTGGACTGGAGCCAGTGGGCGCTGGCGCATCGCCCGTCCACCCGCACACCCCGTTTCGCCGACCAGGTGGCGGCCGCGGGCGGCGGGGCGTCGGGCGCGGGCGCGCTGCGGGCGGAGATCCTCCAACTGGGGGTGGAGCAGCGCGGCGAGGTGGTGGCCTACCTGCTCGCCGAGCAGCTGGCCGCGGTGCTCGGCGTCGACGCCGAGACGATCGACCTGAACACCCCGCTGCCCGAGCTCGGCATGGATTCGCTGATGGGCATGGAGTTCGGCGCCCGCGTGGTGCAAGTGCTCGGCACCCAGCTGTCGGTGCTCGCCGTGATCGGACTGACGTTGCGCGGGCTCGGCGCGCGAATTGCCGAGCAGATTGCCCAGGAAGAAGAGCGCGCGGCGAGGAGCGAGGACGAATGACCGGCAACAACAGGGAACTGGCCCGCGCACTGCTGGCCAGGCACGCCAACGGCGAGAACACCGCCCCGGCGACCGGCGACGGCGCGCGAGCCGCGGACGGCCCCGCCGTCCCTACCGCGGCGACCGGCAACGGCAACAGCGCGTCGCGCGGAGTCGCGCACACATCGTTCCGTGACCACCCCGGCGTGCTCGAGGCCGCGCAGCGGTTCGGGCGGTTCGACGCCTGGGTGAACGAGGTCGGTCTGGTCAACCCGTACTACCTGCCGCACGAGGGCATCAGCGGCGCGGTGACCCGGATGGCAGATCGGGACGTGGTGAACTTCAGCAGCTTCGGCTACCTGGACCTGGCCGCCGACCCCCGGGTACGACAGGCCGCCAAGGACGCGATCGATCAGTACGGCACCTCCGCCGCCGCGGTCCGGATCGTGGCGGGCGAGCTGCCGATCTATCGCGAACTGGAAGCCGAGATCGCGCGCATCTACGACACCGAGGCGGCGCTGGTGACCGCGAGCGGCTACCTCACCAACGCCGCCGCGGTCGGATTCCTGCTCGGCAAACGCGATCTCGCGGTCTGTGACGCGCTGATCCACCACAGCGTGGTCTCTGGCACGGAGTGGTCGCGCTGCAAGCGAGTTTCCTTCCGGCACAACGATCCGGAGTCGCTCGAGACGATCCTCAAGATGTCCCGGCGCAGCTTCGACCGGGCCATGGTGATCATCGAGGGCCTCTACAGCATGGACGGCGATGTGGTCCGGTTGCCCGAGATCATCGAGGTGGCCCGGCGCTACGACTGCTCGATCATGATCGACGAGGCGCATTCGTTCGGCACCCTCGGCGCAACCGGACACGGTGTGCGCGAGCTGTTCGACCTGCCCGGCGACGCCGTGGACGTCTGGATGGGCACCCTGTCCAAAGCGCTCGGCAGCGTCGGCGGCTACCTCGCGGGCAATCGGGAACTGGTCAACGGATTCAAGTACGTCGCGGGCGGTTTGAGCATGTACACCGCGGCCCCGGCCCCGTCGGCGATCGGCGCCGCCCTGGCCGGGCTCGGGGTCCTGCGCGACGAGCCCGAACGCGTGACGCGGCTGCGGCACAACAGCGAGTACTTCCACCGCCGCGCCAAGGACTACGGCTTCGACATCGGCACATCGGAGGATTCGCCGATCATCCCGGTGATGACCGGCGCCGACGAACCGGCCGTGCTGGCGGCATTGGCCATGTTGCAACGCGACTTCAGCGTGAACGCCATCACCCACCCGGTCGTCCCGGCGGGAGAGGCCAGGCTGCGGTTCTTCATCAACTGCAGGCACACCGAGCAGCAAATGGACCAGGCGCTGGCCACGCTGCGCGAGGTGCTCGACGGACTCGCGGACACCGCGGGACAGCAATTCACACTCGCCCATGAGGAGCAGCACTCGTGAAAATTCCCATCAATCGATCCCTCCTCCGAAAGGCGGTGGTGCCCGGGGTGGCGCTGCTGCTGATGGGCTCGCTGTTCATTCCCGCACGGTCGGCGCTGCTGCCCACCTACGACGAGGCGGGCGGCCCCATCGCGAGCAAGTTCGACTTCACCGCGATGCCGATCGCGCTGCCCAAGGGCCTGCCGACCGACCGCAAGATCCGCGAGCTGCGCGAGCCGTACAAGCACCTGTCGGCCTGGATCTCCTCGGTCGGCGCGGCCATCGCGATGAACGACTTCGACGGCAACCGGCTGGCCGACGACCTGTGCGTGGTCGATCCCCGCTCCGACACGGCCTTCATCACGCCGACGCCGGACAGCAACACCGCCCGGTACGAGCCCTTCGTGCTCGATCCGCGGCCGCTGCCCGCCGACTCCTCCACGGTTCCGTCCGGCTGTATCCCGGGCGACTTCAACGGTGACGGCCGCATGGACGCGCTGGTGTCGTACTACGGCCGCACGCCGATCCTCTACTTGCAGCGCGCCAACGCGACCCACCTGGACGCCAAGGCGTTCCGCCCGGTCGACCTCGTGCCGTCTCCGAACACCCCGGACGGGCACTACGAGGGCCAGCGCTGGATCACCGCGGCGGTCTCGGTGTCCGACTTCGACGGCGACGGCAAGCCGGACATCTACCTGGGCCAGTACTTCAACGACATGGACGTGCTCTCCAAGGACGGCCAGCTCGCCCTGTGGATGACCGACTCGCTGTCCAACGCGCGCAACGGCGGCAAAGATCGCATCTTCACCCTCGCCTCCGCCAAATCGGGTGACGAGCCGACCGCCGAGTACCGCGAGGTGGCCAACCCGTTCCCGATCGGCATGGACACCGGATGGGCGCTGGCCGCCGCCGCGGCCGACCTGAACGGCGATCAGCTTCCCGAGCTGTACGTGGCCAACGACTTCGGGCGCGACCGCCTGTTCGTCAACAAGTCCACACCGGGCCAGATCCGCTTCGGCTACGCCGAGGGCGAGCGCGGCATCACCGAGCCGAAGTCCTATGTGATGGGCCATGATTCGGACAAGGGCATGGCGGCCGACTTCGGCGACCTGAACGGCGACGGCATGCCCGACCTGTTCGTCAGCAACATCGCCGTGCGCTTCGCGCTCATGGAAGGCCACTTCGCGTTCTACAACACGGCCAAAGACACCGCCGACGCGGCACGTCAACTGGCCGAGGGCATCGCGCCGTTCAAGAACCGCGCCACGGACGTCGGGCTGGCCTGGGAGACCTGGGGCTGGGACGCCAAGATCGATGACTTCGACAACGACGGCCGCAACGAGCTGATCCAGGCGACCGGCATGATCAAGGGCGAGACCAACCGGTGGCCGCAGATCCAGGAACTCGGCACCATGAACGACGACCTGACCAGGTACCCCTGGGCCTGGCCGATCATCGGCTCGGACGCCGATCTGGCGGGCAGCAATCCGGTCGGCTTCTTCAGCCGCGGTGACGACGGCAAGTTCGCCAACCTCACCCACGCGCTCGGCATGGACACCCCGGTGCCCTCGCGCGGCATCGCGGTCGGCGACACCTCCGGCAACGGCGCGCTCAGCTTCGCCGTCGCCCGCCAGTGGGGCGACCCGACCTTCTACCACAACAACAAGGCGAAGGGCGGCCAGTTCCTCGGCCTGAAGCTGTTCAAGCAGGCTTGGGAGGGCAACGCGGCCACGACCACCGTCGCCGGCCTGCCCCCGCAGGGCGTTCCGGCGGTGGACGCCCAGGTCGAGGTCCGCACCCCGGACGGCCGGTTGCTCACCAGCCACCTCGACGGCGGCAGCGGGCACACCGGCAAACGGGCCACCGAGGTGCACATCGGCCTCGGCGAGGTCGATCCGGCCGCCCCGTTGAACGTCACGCTCCGCTGGCGGGAGACCAACGGCACCGCGCACGATCAATCCCTCCAGCTCGCGCCGGGCTGGCACACCGTGAACCTCGCCTCGGACGCGCAGGAGGTCAAGCAGCGATGAGCGACAACGACAACAAGGATCCGGGCGAGGCGAAAGCCACCTCGAACGGTCGTCACGAAACATCGGCGGCCAACGGCAACGGCGCCGCTCCCGAAAGCAACGGCACGGCCGCACCGACGACCACCGCCGAACGCATCTCGTCGATGCAGCGCTCGGGCACCGAATTCGCCAAGGAATGGATGGAAAAGCCCGCGGCGACGAAGGATCCGCGCTACCTGGCGCTGCGCAACTTCGCCATCTCGATCACGATCTTCAACCTGATCGGGTTCCCGCTGCTCGGTTTCGAGCAGCCGTTCCTGTGGCCGTTCATCGCATTGGCCACCGCCTACACCACCGAAATCGGGCTGGAGGTCCTGGCGGCCTGGGCATACAAGCGTGCGCCCGCCTTCCGCGGCCGCGGGCCGCGTGGGTTGTTCGAGTTCCTGTTGCCCGCGCACATCACCGGCTTGGCGTTCAACTTCCTGACCTTCGCGCACGACAAGCTGTGGCCGGTGATCTTCGGCGTCGTGGTCGCGGTCGGCACGAAGTGGGTGCTGCGCGCCAAGATCAACGGCAAGATGCGCCACTTCATGAACCCGTCGAACTTCGGTGTCGTGGTGTGCTTCCTGGTGTTCCCGATGATCGCGGTCGCACCGCCGTACCACTTCACCGAATACATCACCGGACCGGCGGACGCGCTCATCGTGCTCGGCCTGCTCACGACCGGCACCATGCTCAACGCCAAGCTGACGCTGAAGATGCCGCTGATCATGGCGTGGGTGGGCGCGTTCGCGCTGCAGGCCATCGTGCGCGGGCTCATCGAACCGAACATCTCGATCCTGGCCGGCCTGAGCATGATGACCGGTCTGGCGTTCGTCCTGTTCACCAACTACATGGTCACCGACCCGGGCACCACCCCGTCGGGCAAGAAGCAGCAGATCATCTTCGGCGCCTCGGTCGGCATCATGTACGGCGTGGTCACCGCGCTGCACATCTCCTACGGGTTGTTCATCGCGCTGGTCATCGTCTGCGGCGCGCGCGGCGTCTACTGGTGGGTGCGCGGCATCGCCGAATGGTGGCGGCAACGGGGCGCCGCGCCGGAAGCGGCGGAGCAGCCCGTGGTGGCCGACGACCTGGAGGCCGACATCGCGGGTGAACCCGAACCGGAGAAGGAGGCCGCCCGCTCATGACCGACCGCGCCGAGCTGCGCCGCGTGCTCGGCGCGTTCACCACCGGTGTCACCGTGGTCACCACCGGGTGGCCACGGCCGCACGGCATGACCGCCAACGCGTTCACGTCCGTCTCGCTGGATCCCCCGCTGATCCTGGTGTGCGTCGCCCATACGGCGCGCCTGCACCGGGCGATCCAGGAGGCGGGCGCCTTCGCCGTTTCGGTGCTTTCGGCGGACCAGGAGCCGGTGGCCCGATATTTCGCCGACTCGGCGCGCCCCGACGGCAGCGCGCAATTCGATCAGGTCGAGTGGTTCCCCGGACCGCACACCGCGTCGCCGATACTGGCGAACGCGGCCGCGGGCTTGGAGTGCAAGCTCGACGCCGTATTCGACAGCGGCGACCACAGCATCGTCGTCGGCGAGGTCGTACACGCCGAACGCGACGCCGAACTGGCCGCCACGGGAGCGCTGACCTTCTTCGACGGCGGCTTCCGTCGCTTGATCCTGTGACGATCCCCCACTCCTCCGACGATTGGAGAACCCCATGCCCTCGCCGTTGGGTCCGCTGCGCGCGGCCCTGTTCGTCCCCAGTCCGGCCAGTGTCCGCCAGGTGCTCAGCGGGTTCGAGCAGCCCGACCAGCACACCGCGCTCGAACTCGAGCAGGTGACGATGCATCTGGTCGGCGGCATCGACTCCGCGGTCCGCAGCTCCGACAACGACGAGCTGATCGCCACCCTGTTGCGGGTGCCGCCGAAGTACCGCGGGTTCGCCTACGAGGGCGCGGCGGTCGGCCTCACCGCTGTCGACTCGCTCTCGCCCGGCCGGCGCGCCGCCGACCTGATCGACGGCCCGGCCAGCGAATACGCGCTGACCATGTACGTCGGCGTCGGCCTCGCCATGGCGAAGATCCCGAAGTTCCGGTGGAAGAAGCTGTTCCCGCAGCACCCGCTGTTCCGCTGGCTCGCCATCGACGGCTACGGCTTCTACAAGGCGTTCTTCCAGATGCAGCGCTACGTGCGGGACAAGCACGTCGAGACCCGCTACCCCGGCTGGCTCGGCGACCGCGACAACCTGAAGCGCATCGCGGACCAGGGCATGGGCCGCGCGCTGTGGTTCATCGGCGGCGGCAGCCCGGCCGGGGTCGTGCGGCTGATCGGCGAGTTCGAGCCGAAACGGCACGCCGACCTGTGGAGCGGCGTCGGCATCGCCGTCACCTTCGCGGGCGGCGTGGAATCGGCTGCGATGGAGGAACTCTGGGACGTGGCCGGTGAGTTCCGGCCGCAGCTGTCGCTGGGCTCGGCCATGGTCGCCCGGATCCGGCAGCAGACCAACAGCGTCAACGAGCACAGCGAAGCGGCGGCGCAGGTCTTCTGCGGGACCACCGTGGCGAAGACCGACGCGCTGATCGAGAGTTCGCTCGATGATCTGCCCGACGACGGCAGCTCCGCCACCTATCTGCTGTGGCGGGACCGGATCGCCGACATCGTCACCGCCAGTCGAGCCTGAGTCGCCGCGATGGCACGGGTCAAGGACTGGGCCGGCAAGCACGTCATCGTCACCGGCGGATCGGAAGGGATCGGCGCCGCGGTGGCGGAGGCCTTCGCGGGGCGCGGGGCGCAGGTCTCGCTCATCGCGCGGCGGAAGCTTCCGCTGCGCGACACCGCGAAACGACTGGGCGCGGACTGGGCCGCCGCGGACGTCACGAGCGCGGACCAACTCGCCTCGGCCGTCACGGAACTGGAGCAGCGCAACGGACCGTGCGAGGTCATCGCCTGCTGCGCCGGTCTCGCGCTGCCAGGGCGGTTCCTCGAAGTGCAGCTCGACGAGTTCGAGGTGCAGATGTCGGCGAACTATCTCGGTGCGGTGCACGCGGTGCGGCGGGTGCTGCCCGGCATGGTGGAGCGGTCCAGGGGAAAGATCCTGTTGGTCAGCTCCACGTCGGCGTTTCTCGGCATCACCGGGTATACCGCCTACGGACCGACCAAGGCGAGCATCCGGCAGCTGGCGTTGTGCCTGCGCTACGAAGTGGAGCCGAAAGGCGTGGACGTCACGGTGATCTATCCGGCCGACACCGACACACCGGGGCTGGCCATGGAGAACACCCGTAAGCCGGTCGAGACCAAGGCGATCACCGGGTCGATCGAGCCGATGCCTGCCGAGCGCGTCGCCGAGGCCGCGGTGCGCGGCCTGGAACGCGGCCGCCACCACATCGCGCTCGACCCGCTCACGCGGTTCTTCCTGGCCTGGGCGAACCTGCCCGAGGACATGGCGCGGCCGTTCATGCGCCGCACCATAGCCAAGGCACTGCGCGGCAGCTGAACGCCGACCCGGCAAAGGCCCGCTCACCCATCGAATTGCGATGCGTGAGCGGGCCTTTCGCCGTTCTCAGCCGACGATTATGACCACGCAGGCCGCGATGAACCCGACCTGGACCAGCGCCCGCAGGGGCAGAGGCATGGTCTTGATGCCCAATTCGGCGCGGGCGGCGCGGACGTTCGCCGGGAACAGCGCCACCAGCAGCGCGATCAGGCAGGCCGCGGCCAGATCGGCGGTCGCGGGAATGAGGACGCCGACCGCGCCCGCCAGTTCCAGCACACCGGTCAACGTCACCAGCGCCGGGGCGTTCGGCAGCCGGGGCGGCACCATGGCGACCAGGGCGTCGCGGCGCGGCTGGAGGAAGTGCGCGCTCGACGTGAGCGCCAGCATCGCGGCCAGCCCGAGCGCGGTCGCGTGCGCCCACGAATCGAGCCAGCCGTTGCCGGTGAGCCAGCCGACGAGCCGGGCGAGTGCGGTGACGGCGACGAGGACGACCAGCGGTGCCATCGGATCTCCTGTGGATCGAAGAGCGAATCTTGACAGTGGAAAGATACGACCGCGGCCATGAACTTGTCAATGTCTAGATGATGGGTCACCATCGAGGTATGGCGAAGGACGGTTATCACCACGGAGATCTCCGCGCGGCGCTGCTCACCGCCGCCGCCGAGCGGATCGCCGCCGACGGCGTCGACGCGCTCTCCCTGCGCAACCTGGCCCGGCACGCGGGCGTCTCGCACGCCGCGCCCGCCCACCACTTCGGAGATCGGGCTGGACTGCTCACCGCGTTGGCCACCGAGGGATTCGAACTGCTGGCCGACCAGCTCACGCAGGCCGGTTCGGACTTTCGTGAGGTCGCGGTGGCCTACATTCGCTTCGCGCGCGAGCATCCGGGACACTTCGACGTGATGTTCCGGCACAGCCTTCTCCACGCGGAGAACGAGACCTTGCGCGCCGCGCGAGAACGATCCGGGTCGGCGCTGCGCTCCGGCGTGTCGAACCTCCAGCCGAGCCACAGTCAGGACCGTCAATTGTCGACCCGACTCGCCGCGTGGTCGCTGGTGCACGGCTTCGCTTCACTCTGGCGCGAAGGGGCACTGCATAATTCAGCACTGGCCACCGACTCCGATCCGGAGGTCCTGGCCCGCAAGATGCTGTCCACCATACGTTTCGACTGACCGCGAACCGGCTTGCGCCGAGCCGCCACCGTGCTATCCAGAGACCCAGAAGGAGCAGGCGGCCCCACCCCAGCTGCCATCGACACATGGACATCCACGCCTATCCCACCGACGCGACCACACCGGTGGACCCGACCGAAGCACACCGGATCGCCGACCGGCACCTCACCAACGGCGATTACGCCGATCGCGGCATCACCTATCAGCTAGCGGAGTTCGACACCTGCTTCGTCGCCGTCGCCACCTTCCCCCGCCCGCCGCACGCCGACCCGGACAGTCCGCCGGTGATCGTCGGCGGCTCCGTCTGCGTCATCGACAAGCCCACCGGCGCGGTCTCCTATTGGCCTACCTACCCGGCCGACCTGGTCGCCGACGAGTACGCGACCGCGCTGCGCGACGGGACGCTCGTCATCGAGGACGACTGGCCGGAGGACGACGAGTCGCCCTCCTCGGCATGACCGAGTGCCTATCCACGACGCTCGACCACGACGCGATCCCATACAACGACGAGCCCGAACCTGTCGGACCCCGCTGTTAGCCTGAGCACCAGGATCGGCGCTCTTTCGCTCACGAAATCCATTGGGGGATCGCATGTTCGAAGATCAAACGCCCGAAGGCACCGAACCGGCTCCGACGCCCCGTCCGCAGAGCTCCGCGGAAGCGATCGATCCGTTTCGCGACTGGCGGGAGACCGCTCCGGACGGAGTTCCCGAAGCCGACCTGCGCCGTGCCGTCGCAGTGGCGACCTTGTTCGGCGCGGATGATTCCGCCGAGGCAGAACAGCTGATGACAGTCGTCTTCGGGGATGGACCCGATAGCGCCGCCGACCGGGTGGGCGGTGTCCGCTGATGAGATCGACGATGTTCCATCATTGATCGACGCACAGGCTCGTGGCGGCTCGGCATTCAGAACGCGGGCTGGGCGGGGAGGTCAGGATTCGGGTCGGGAGTCGACTCACCCGCGTCGGGGAGTTCGGTGCCGCGCAGCGAGGTTCCGGCGGTTTCGCGCAGGTAGTTCCAGGCGACCAAGCCGATCAGGGAAGCGCCGACCATGTAGACGGCGGGGAACAGCGACCAGCCGGTTGCCTCGATGACGGCCTCGTTGATCAGCGGGGCGGTGCCGCCGAAGATCGCGGTGGAGACGTTGTAGGCCAGCGCGAAGCCCGCGTACCGGACATGGGTCGGGAAGATCGCGGGGAAGGTGGAGCTGATGGTGGACAACTGCGGCAGGTACAACAGTCCGAGCACGATGAAGCCGAAGATCGCCCATGCCGTGCCCTGGCCCATCAGCCAGTACATCGGCACCGCGAGCACGCTGAGGCCGGCCAGCGAGAACAACCACATCGGGCGGCGGCCGACGTTGTCGGACAGCCGGCCGAAGAACGGCAGCACCAGCATCATCACCAACTGACCGAGCAGCATCATCGCGGTGGTGGCCGATTCGCCCAAGCCGATCGTTTTCTGCAGATAGGTGGGCTGATAGGTCAGCAGCGTGTAATTGACCACGTTGAGCGCGACCACCAGTCCGGCCAGCGTCAGCGTCTCGCGCCGGTAGGTGGTCACCACCTCACGCAGACCGCCTGGCGGGCGCTTGTGCTCGGCGACCTCGGTGAACACCGGGCTCTCCTCCAGCCTGGCCCGCAGGTACCAGCCGGTCAGGCCGAGCGGGATGGCGATCAGGAACGGGATGCGCCAGCCCCAGTCGTGCATGGCGTCCGAGCCGAGCGCGAGCTGGCAGGCCAGCACCGTAGCGGAGCCGCCGACGAAGCCCGCGAGCGTGCCGAACTCGAGGAAACTGCCGAGGAATCCGCGTTTGCGGTCGGACGCGCACTCGGCGAGATACGTTGCCGCGCCGCCATATTCGCCGCCGGTCGAGAAGCCCTGCACCACGCGGAGCAGGATCAGCAGGATGGGCGCCAGCACGCCGACGGACGCATGGGTGGGCAACACGCCGATGGCGCCGGTGGCGGCGGCCATGAGCAGGATCGTGGTGGCCAGCACGGCTTTACGGCCGATGCGGTCACCGAGCGGGCCCCACACCATGCCACCGAGCGGCCGGAGTACGAACGAGATGGCGAAGCCGAGCATGGTGCCGAGCGTGCCCAGTTCCCCGGGGAAGAAGGCATCGGTCAGATACGTCGCGGTGGCCGCGTAGACGCCGTAGTCGAACCATTCGGTCGCGTTGCCCATGGCGGAGGCCGCGACGGAACGTCGCAGCGGGAAACTCTCGGAAGTTCGATCGGTCACGTGCACGTCCTCTCCAGTCCGTCACGGACCTCGGTTCGTTCCACCTCCGGCCGCGAGAACCGAAGGTGTGGCACGAAACAGACCGATACCCAGGATTCGCCCCGGGCAAACAGTCACGTAACAGGAAGAGGGCGAACACGTCTGCGCTGACCTGCGACTCCAGAACCAATTGTGATGCCAGTCACATATTCACTCAGGCCGCGCCCGTCACCCTCGTCCACGACAGTCGCGATGCGACAGCGCTCGCGCTCACTTCCGCCCGAGCATGGCGGCGATACCCGCGGTGACTTCTCTCGCCAACGCCCCGTCGACCGGAGCGTGCCGCCCGAGGAGGCGGTACCACATCACCCCGAAAGCGAAATCGACCACGAGGTCCAACGGCACCGCCCCGGTGAACTCACCACTGTCCACACCTCGCCGCAGCAGCGTGCGCAACACCTCACGACGCGGGCCGATCACGGCGTCCTGCAACCGCTCCGACAGCGCCGGATCGCGCTGCGCGTCGGCCATCAGTCCGACCAGCGCCTGGCCCGTCAGCTCGCGCGTGAGCTCGTAGGTCGCGGTGAGCAAGCCTTCGACCTCGGCGAGCACGTCCGCGGACTCGGCATGCACCCGCAATGCCGGGTTCTCCTCGACGAGCCCGGCCAGCGCCTCCATGAGCACCGCGGCCTTGTCCGGCCACCAGCGATACACCGTCTGCCTGCCCGCGCCCGCGGCGTCGGCGATCGCCTTGATGGTCAGGTCCTGGTAGCCGTCCCGTTCACACAGTTCCAGCGCGGCGCGCAGGATCGCGTGCCTGGTTTCCTCGCTGCGCGGGCGGCCACGGGTTCCGGTCATGCCGACACTTTACAAGACACTGTGCCTCGTTTATATTTCGAGACACAGAGCTTCGAAAATCAGGAGGATGTTGTGGGCAACCGGGTCGTCATCGTGGGCGGTACATCCGGCATCGGCCTGGCCGCGGCGCGCAGGCTCGCCGACCACGGGCACGAGGTGATCGTCGCGGGGCGCGACAAGGACAGGCTCGAGGCCGCATTGGCCGATCTCGGCGAGAACGTCACCGGCCGTACCGTCGACGCGCGTGACGAGGCGGAACTGACCCGATTCTTCGCGGAGATCGGGCCGATCGACCATGTGGTGGTGACCGTGACCGGACCGTCGGGCACCACGCCGTTCCGCGAGCTCGAACTCGATCATCTGCGCCGCCACGTCGAAGGCAAACTGCTCCCGCACACCGCCGCGATGCAAGCCGCGTTGCCGCACCTGAACGAGGGCGGGTCGATCACCCTGGTGTCGGCGGCCTCGGCGGGCGGCTCGATGCCCACCACCGCGGCGCTGGCGGCGGTCAACGCCGGCGTGGAGGCGATGGTTCCGGTGCTGGCCGTCGAGCTCGCGCCATTGCGCGTGAACGCGGTGTCCCCCGGCGTGATCGACACCGAATGGTGGAGCTTCCTGCCCGACGGCGCGCGGACCGAGGTCTTCGACTCGATCGCCTCGGCCACCCCGGTGGGCCGGGTCGGCACCGCCGACGACGTGGCCCACGCGATCGAATTCCTGGTGGACAACGCGTTCACGACCGGAATCGTGGTGCGCGTCGACGGCGGCGCACGATTGGGCGCGCCGAAGTAGGTCCTACAGCGGCGTCACGTATGCGCCCGCGATGCCGCCGTCCACCAGGAACTGGGACGCGGTGATGAACGAGGAATCGTCGCTGGCGAGGAAGGCCACGGCAGCGGCGATCTCCTCCGGTTCGGCGAACCGGCCGAGCGGCACGTGCACCAGGCGGCGGGCGGCGCGCTCCGGGTCCTTGGCGAACAGTTCCTGGAGTAGCGGGGTGTTCACCGGCCCGGGGCACAGGGCGTTCACCCGAATGCCGTCGCGGGCGAACTGCACACCGAGTTCGCGGCTCATCGCCAGCACGCCGCCCTTGGAGGCGGTGTAGGAGATCTGCGAGGTCGCCGCACCCATGACCGCGACGAACGAGGCGGTGTTGATCACCGATCCTTTGCCGCGCTCGAGCATGTGCTCGATGGCGTACTTGCTGCACAGGTACACGGAGGTCAGGTTGACCTCCTGAACCCGCCGCCACGCGTCGATGCCGGTGGTCAGGATCGAATCGTCCTCCGGCGGTGAGATGCCCGCGTTGTTGAACGCGATATCCAGTCCGCCGTAGGTGTCGACCGCGGTCTGGAACAGAGCCTTGACCTGGTCTTCGTCGGTGACGTCCACCTGCACGTACCGGCCGCAGGCCTCCTTCGCGGCCGCCTCGCCGGTCCCGGCGTCGATGTCCGCGACCACCACCTTCGCCCCCTCCGCCGCGAAGCGACGGACCGTGGCCAGACCGATACCGCTCCCGCCGCCGGTGACGACGGCGACTCGATCCTGTAAGCGCTGCAACGTATCTCCTGTCGGATGTGCGGGTGTCACTACGTGGCGAGGAAGACGTTCTTGGTCTCGGTGAAGGCGAGCGCGGCGTCCGGGCCGAGTTCGCGCCCGAGCCCGGACTGCTTGAAACCGCCGAACGGCGTCCAGTACCGCACGGACGAATGCGAGTTCACCGACAGGTTGCCCGCCTCCACACCGCGGGCCACGCGCAGCGCCCGGCCGACGTCGCGAGTCCAGATCGAGCCGGACAGGCCGTAATTCGTGTCGTTGGCGATGCGCAGCGCGTCGGCCTCGTCCTCGAACGGGACCACCGCGACCACCGGCCCGAACACCTCGTCGGTGAGCACCCGGTCGGTGGGCGCGCCGGGTAGCACGACGGTCGGCGGATACCAGAATCCGGGACCATCGGGCGCGCTTCCCGTGAACGCCACCTTGGTCGAGGGCTGCACGAACTCGGCCACCCGCTCCCGGTGCGCGGCCGAGATCAGCGGGCCCATCTCGGTGGATTCGTCGGACGGGTCGCCGACGCGCACCCCTTGCACAGCGGGTTCCAGCAGTTCCAGGAAACGGTCGAACACACTGCGCTGCACCAGGATCCGGGAGCGGGCGCAGCAGTCCTGCCCGGCGTTGTCGAAGACGCCGTAGGGCGCGGTCGCCGCCGCCTGTTCCAGGTCGGCGTCAGCGAACACGACGTTCGCGCTCTTGCCGCCGAGTTCCAGCGTCACCCGCTTCACCTGCCGAGCGCAGCCCGCCATGATCCGCGTGCCCACCTCCGTGGAACCGGTGAACACCACCTTGCGGACGGCCGGGTGGGTGACGAAGCGCTCTCCCACCACCGACCCCTTGCCGGGCAGCACCTGGAACACACCCTCGGGCAGGCCCGCCTCGAGCGCCAGTTCACCGAGTCGCAGCGCGGTCAGCGGCGTCAGCTCGGCGGGTTTGAGCACCACGGTGTTGCCCGCGGCGAGCGCGGGCGCGAAACCCCAGGCCGCGATCGGCATCGGGAAATTCCACGGCACGATCACGCCGACCACGCCGAGCGGCTCGTGGAAGGTGATGTCGACTCCGCCCGCGACCGGGATCTGACTGCCCAGCAACCGCTCCGGCATTCCGGCCGCGTAGTGCAGCACGTCGCGGACGTTGCCCGCCTCCCAACGCGCGTTGCCGATGGTGTGCCCCGCGTTGGCGACCTCGAGCCGGGCGAGCTGCTCCACATCCGCGTCGACCGCCTCGGCGAACCGGCGCAGCAATCTCGCCCGATCGCCGGGCGCCACCTCGCGCCACCCGGCCGACGCGCGCTGCGCGGCCGCGACGGCGGCATCGGTCTCGGCTTCGCCGACGAGCTCGACGGTGGAGACCACCTGTTCGGTCGCCGGGTTGAGCACCTGCGCTGTCGTCACGAGTCCCGCTCCCTTCGATAGGTGTCCGCCGCCTCGGCCAGCGCCCGCACCAGTCTGCGATCGGTGGCGTCGGCCTCCGGATGCCACTGCACGCCGACCAGGAACGACCCGTCGGTGGACTCCACGGCCTCGATCGTGCCGTCCGCGGCGTACGCGGTGGCGGTCAGGCCCGCGGCGAGCCGATCGATGGCCTGGTGGTGGTGGCAGTTCACCTTCACCTCCGGACCGGCCAGCCGCGCGACCCGGCTGCCCGCGATGGTCAGCACCCGCGTCGCGGTGAACCCGCCCTCGACGCCGGAGTGCTCCTCGTGCCCGACCACATCGGGCAGATGGGGGATCAGCGTGCCGCCGAGCGCCACGTTCGCCAGCTGCAGCCCGCGGCACACCGCGAGAATCGGCATGCCCGCGGCTCTGGCCAGGTCGAACAGGCCGAACTCCGACTCGTCCCGGTCCGGCCTGGTGTAGCCGGGGATTCCGGCAGCAGGGCCGCCGTAGCGCGCTGGATCGACGTCCGCGCCGCCGGTCAGCACCAACCCGTCGAGCCGTCGCACCAGCTCGGGACGCGCGACGCCGGCGGGCGGCAGCAGCACCGGGATGCCGCCCGCGGCGGCCACCATCTCGACGTAGGCGTGCGGCAGCACCGCGCACGGCAGATCCCACGCGTTGAAGCGGGCCTGCTCCACATAGGTGGGCAGGCCGATCACGGGACGGGCTCCCGCGACCTCAGAGTCGTTCGAAACCACGGGTACGCTCCCAGTCGGTGACCGCGGCGTCGTAGGCGTCCAGTTCTACCCGCGCCGCGTTGCGATAGTGCTCCACTACATCATCACCGAAGGCCGCGCGGGCCACCGTGCTGTCGCCGAACAGCTGGGCCGCTTCGCGCAGCGTGCGCGGCACACGGGGGCGCTCGGAGTGATAGGCGTTGCCGTGGAATTCCGGCTCGAGCGGCAGGCCACGGTCGATGCCGTGCAGTCCCGCCGCGATCAGCGCGGCCACGGCCAGGTACGGGTTCACGTCACCGCCGGGCACCCGGTTCTCGAAGCGCAGCCCATGGTCCTCGCCGACCACGCGGATGGCGCAGGTCCGGTTGTCCCGGCCCCACGCGATCGCGGTCGGCGCGAAGCTGCCCGCGACGAATCGCTTGTAGGAGTTGATGTTCGGCGCGAGCAGGTAGGTGAACTCGCGCAAGCAGTCCAGCTGGCCCGCGATGAAGTGCCGCATCAACGGCGACATGCCGTCCGCGCCGTCCCCCGCGAAGACCGGCTCGCCCGCGTCGCCGCGCAGGCTCAAATGAATATGGCAGGAATTGCCTTCGCGCTCATTGTATTTCGCCATGAAGGTGAGGCTGCGCCCTTCCTGCGCCGCGATCTCCTTCGCACCGGTCTTGTAGATACTGTGGTTGTCGCAGGTGACCAGAGCTTCGTCGTACCGGAACGCGATCTCGTGCTGCCCGGGGTTACACTCGCCTTTGGCCGACTCGACATACATTCCGGCGCCGTCCATCTCCTTGCGGATACGGCGCAACAACGGCTCGATCCGCCCGGTGCCGAGCATCGAGTAGTCGACGTTGTACTGATTGGCCGGCGTCAGCCCGCGGTACCCCGCGTTCCAGGCCGCCTCGTAGCTGTCGTCGAACACCAGGAACTCGAGTTCGGTCCCGACGAACGCGCGCAGGCCGCGCTCGCTCAGCCGGTCCAACTGTTTGCGCAGCACCTGGCGCGGTGAAGCCGCGACCGCCCGCCCTTCCGGCGCCACGTGCTCGACGTCGCAGAGCACCAGCGCGGTGCCCGGCCACCACGGGGCCGTCCGCAGCGTGCGCAGATCCGGCCGCAGCACGACGTCTCCGTAACCGGTCTCCCAGGACGAGAGGGCGTATCCGTCGACGGTCGTCATGTCCACGTCCACCGCGAGCAGGTAGCCGCAGGCCTCGGTGGCGTGCTCGACCACCTCGTCCAGGAAATAGCGTGCCGCGCAGCGCTTCCCTTGCAGTCGCCCCTGCATGTCGGTCATGGCGACCAGCACCGTGTCGATCTCACCCGTATCGACCTGGTCCCGCAATTGCGCCACACTCAGCATCCCGCTACGCATCCACGACCCCTCTCGGCACCAACCGTGCTCACGCTAGAGCAAAACGGACACCTTTGTGACGTGACACCGGAATCTCGTTCCCGGCGCGTAACGGTGTGCGATCAGGCCAGCTCGGCGACGTCTCGGTGGTGGCCGAGCAAGATCAGGACAACGGATTGCGCAGCGCCGCGGAAAAGACCGACAGGCGGGGCGGGCGGGGACGCGACAGCGCGGGCGGGCGCGGTGCCCGGATCGGCCGTCCGAGCCACATGCGCACGAGCAAGGCCGCGAATCGCAGGTGGCCGCGCAGCGCCGGACCGGCGAAGGCGAGCGACCAACGCGTCTGCGTACCGGCTGCGGGCAGCTCACGACCGGCGAAGCGACCGGCCAGCCAGTCGACCATGACCGGCAGCGCCAGGAATTGCAGTAGAAGATGGGTGCTGAGCCGATCGCGCAAGTAGCGCACGTGGACGCCCGCCGCGACATAGCGCGCGACGTGGCCGTCCACGTCGGCGGTCGCGATCACCTCGTCGTGCACGCCCTGCAGCACGAGCATGGGCATCGCGGGCGCTCGGCCGCCGGGGTGGATGTCGTCGAGGATCCGCCGCAGCCCGTCCTGCTCCAGCATGGCGGCCAGTCCCGCGTCACTGTGTTTGTCGATGTCGCGCCGGGCGAAGCGATACAGCAGCGGGAACGTCGCGGTGGTCTCGGTCTCGGCCAGCCAGCCGAGATATCGCGCGTCCAGATGCGCGCGCAGCATGCGGTCCAGATCCGGGTAGCCGCGGCGCAGCCCGGCGGTGAAGACGGCCGCGAATCCCGCGAAGAGGGTGCCGTTGAGGCGGACGAACGCGGCGGCCGGATCCCCCACCGGCGACCCGGCGACCGCGCCCACGATATTCAGCTCGGGCGCGTATTCGGCGGCCATTTCCGCGGCCCAGGCCGTGGCCAAACCCCCGCCCGAATAACCCCACAGCGCCACGGGTGCCGTCGGGTCCAGTCCCAGCGGAACGAAAGCGTGCGCGGCGCGCACCGCGTCCAGCGCGCGATATCCCGGCTCCCTTGCCACGCCGAACCGGCCCGCGGTTCCGCCGTGATCCGGCACCGACACCGCCCAGCCCCGCGCCAGGGCGCTGGCGATCAGCGGCAGCTCGAGCTGGGGAATCGACCCCGCCGCCCGTGCGCCGCGCCGGAGCGAATAGGACGGAAGACATTTCGAGGCCACCGCGTCGATCGCGCACTGGAACGACACCAGCGGGCGCGGCTCGGCCGGATCAGCGCCCCACGGCAACAGCACGGTGGTCACCGCCACCTCGGGCACCCCGTTCAGATCACATGTCCGATAGAGCAGCTGCCAGGCCGAGATGCGCTGGGGCACAAGAGCGAAGAAGCCGATCCGCACCTCCCGCGCTCGAACGATCGCACCGGGACGCAACCGCCCGACCGCGGGCGGTGCGACGTAGAACGGATCGTCTTCGGGCAGTATCGGCCGCTGCGCGAACGGGGCCGGATCGGGCGGCACCGTACCGCCATCCCATTCGAGTTGCACACTCATCCGGTTCTTCCTTTCCGACGGCAGGGCCGTGATCGCGGGCATCCCGCGCCGGATCGCCCGTATTCACCCAACCAAGGTCGTGCCCGGAAAAGAATTGTCCCGGGTACCAATTAGACGCTCGCGGATTCTCGTGCCGATGCAGTGACAGCGGCTCACCAGCTGCCGTTGCCGCCGGCCATCCACGGATTGAAAGTGCATTCCAGCGACGGCTGGGCGACCGGGTCGAGCGCGTGCAGCACGATCGACGCCGCCCGCGGGGAATACATCATCGTGAGGTGGTCGGACATGTCCTGCTCGCAGCCGTCTTGCAGCGTGACGTTGTCCACCGTCGCGTCCGGCCCCGCTTGCAGGAACGTCCATTGATAAGGGTTGGTCACCTCGTCGTGCCGCGAGCCGACCGCCGTGTAGGCGACTCCGGGCACCGTGTCGCCCTGCGCGTTCAGACTGGCGTAGAACGGCGAGCCCACCGCTTGCTGGATATTCGCGAGTCCGACCAGCGGCTCGTAGAACCCGAGAATGTCGACGCCCAGATTGTTGATGATCCGGCCGAGCGTGGCGATACCCATCAGCGACGTACCGTGGTGTGTCGCTCCCAGACTCACCAATTTGCCCACTTTGCCCTGGCCGCCCTCGAACTTCAGATAATGGTCGGCGACCGTCCCGCCTTGCGAGTGACCGACGATGTCGACGGCCTGCGCACCGGTCGCGGCCAGGACCCGGTCGACGAAATCGCGCAACTGGACGGACGAATCCTCCATCCGGCCCACGCCGAAGCGCCCCGGCAGGATCGGGCCGAGACCGCCGCCCTCCAAGATGCCGGAACGCCCGAAATTGAAGGCGAACACGCAGAAACCGGCGCGGGCCAGGCGCGGGGACAAGTAGGAGAAGGTGTCGTATGCGTTGAGCCAGGTGCCGTGCAGCAGCACCACCGGTCGCGGGTGTTCGGCGGTGGGGGTGCAGTTCCAGCGGTTGGCGCCGGGCGGGGCGGCGTCCGGGTGGGTCAGGCCGTAGGCGAACGCCGCCAGATACGCCGACATCTCCGGGCCTTCACCGAACGCGTCGGAAGCGACGCTGGTCGGCCATCCCGACGAACTGCCGCTGTCCACGATCGCGCGCGGTTGCCTGCCGTCCGGGGCGGGCGCCAGGCCTGCGCTGATGTAATCGGCCAGGGCCTGCTGGGTCGGTTCGATCTCCTCCCGCGCGTGCGCCGGTCCGTTGCCGAGTGCCGTGGCCATCGTCACGCCCGCGATCACCGCGGCCCCGATAATCGCCCGTCGAGCGTTGTGCATCATTGCCAACATCGAGTTCACTTCCATTCACGCCGAACCACTGGCGGCCCGGCGGTGAATCGAACACCGCTACAGAATGTTTCTTACGCCACATTCGGATTCGAATGTGATCGGGGACATAGATGCGAGCCGCTTTCCGAATGTATGACTCGCGCCGGAGTGGTGTCACTGCACGCCGAGGAGAAGATTCCGTACGGAATGTTGGCCCCGAAGCCAAAATTCGCGCGACTGGGCCCGCGACCTTGCCGCGGTTTCCTGTGGTCGGAAACAATCGGCCCATGTCCGTCGCGTTGTCCCCGGTGGCCGGAGACGCTCCGCTCGTCGCCCGGTTGCTCACCCGCTGGCCGCAGATCGCCGAGCGCATGCTCGCCGCCGGCCTCGGCACCACCTCGCCCGCCGCCGATCTGCCCGAGGGGCATTTCACCGCCGAGGTGCTTCCGGCGATCTACGCGTGCGGCCGCGCCGTGCTCCAGGCGATCGGTGAACAGCGCAGCTTCACCAAGGCCGAAGTCGCCACGTTCGTCGCCCCGGTGGCCGAGCGGCACGCCGAGGACCGGTTCCCCCTGCCCGTGCTGATCGAGGCCATTCACGGTTCCGCGCAGTCGGTGCTCCATGAGGCGGCCGCGCTGGCCTCCCGCGAGGAGCTCGACGACCTCGTCCTGGTCGGCAGCCGACTGCTCGACCTGCTCATGCAGATCAACATCACGGTCGTGGAGACCTACACCGAGGTCGAGCAGTCCATCTACAACGCCGAACGGGAGGCGCGCCGGGCGCTGTGCTCGGCGCTGCTGAACGGGTTCCCCGCGGCGGAGCTGGCGGCGCGGGCGGACACCGCCCTCGCGGAGCACTACACCGTGCTCGCCATCCACATCCGGCCCGACGATCAGCCGAGCAAGGTCGCCACACTCGTCGGACGCCGCCGCATCCGCCTGCTGCACCGCGCTTTGGACGCCCTCGCGGGCACCACGGCGCTGGCCACCTTCGACGGCTGGAGCGGAATCGCGTTGCTGCCCAGCGGTTCCGACGCCGAACTCGACGACGCGCGCCACACCGGGCTTGCCACTGAGCTGGCCGAGAACTTCGGGGTTCCGGTATTCCTCGCCGAGTATCCGTCCGTGCCGAAGGACGCCATTCCGCACACCGCGAAGGAAGCCACCGACCTCGCCGAACTCGCGCGCCTGCTCGGCCGCCCTGCGGGCGTCTACCAACTCGACGATCTGCTGTTGGAGTACCAGCTCACCAGGCCGGGCACCGCCCGCTCCCGGCTGGCCGAGCGGATCGCCCCGATCCTGGACAGCCCGCACCTGATGGAAGCCCTCGACGCGCACCTGCGCCACGGCTCGGACCGCAAGGCCGCGGCCGCCGAGATCCACGTGCATCCCAACACCTTCAGCTATCGTCTGCGCCGCATCGCCGAACTCACCGGCGTCGATCCCACCGACCCGCACGACTCCCGGCTGCTGGCGGCCGCGCTGACGATTCAGCGCCTGTATCCGGGCAGGCCGCCCGGCGAGGCCAAGGCCTAGGCAAGGGAATTCCCTGCTGTCGATCGCGGCCCGCCCCTGGGCATCCCATGGCCCACAGCGGTGAATCTGTGTTAACTTAGCTGAGAATGCCAGTTAACTTAACTGATCGGAGATGGCCATGAGGTCCGCCGTCGTCGTCGATGTCGTCCGCACACCGTCCGGTAAGGGCAAAGCAGGCGGCGGCCTGTCGGACGTACATCCGGCCACCCTGCTCGCGGGCGTGCTCGCCGAACTCGTCGCCCGCAACGACCTCGATCCCGCCGTGGTGGACGACGTGGTCGGCGGATGCGTCACGCAGAGCGGGGAGCAGGCGTTCAACATCAGCAGAACCGCCGCGCTGGCCGCCGGATTCCCGGAATCGGTGCCCGCGACCACGGTGGACCGGCAGTGCGGGTCCAGCCAGCAGGCCGCGCACTTCGCGGCGCAGGGTGTCATCGCGGGCGCCTACGACGTCGCGATCGCGTGCGGTGTCGAATCCATGAGCCGGGCGCCGATGTTCTCCAACGGCCAGGGCAAGGACGCCAACCGCGGTCCGCTCGCCCACCGCTACCCGGACGGCCTCATCCAGCAGGGCATCGCGGCCGAGGTGATCGCCGCCCGGTGGAAGTTCGACCGCGCCGCGCTCGACGAGTTCGCGGCTCGTTCGCATCGGCTCGCCGCCGCCACCGCGGCGCGGGGAGGCTTCGACAACGAACTGGTCGCGGCGGGCACCCTGACGGCCGACGAGACGATCCGGCCCGCCACCACCGGCGAGAGTCTGGCGAAGTTGCGGCCCGCCTTCGTCGACGACCAGTACACCGCGCGCTTCCCCGAGATCGAGTGGTCGATCACGCCGGGCAACTCCTCCCCGCTGACCGACGGCGCCTCCGCCGCACTGATCATGAGCGAGGAGGCCGCCACGAAACTGGGCCTTCGTCCGCGCGCCCGGTTCCACTCGTTCGCCGTGGTGGGCGACGACCCTCTGCTCATGCTCACGGCCGTGATCCCGGCCACCAGCAAGGTGCTGGATCGCGCCGGGCTGAGCATCGATGACATCGACGCCTACGAGGTGAACGAAGCGTTCGCGCCCGTGCCCCTGGTCTGGCAGCACGAGTTGAACGCCGATCCGGACAAGCTGAACCCGCGCGGCGGCGCGATCGCCCTCGGCCACCCGCTGGGCGCCTCCGGCACCCGCATCCTGGCGACGCTGGTCAACCACCTGGAGCAGACCGGCGGCCGCTACGGCCTGCAGACGATGTGCGAGGCGGGCGGCCTGGCCAACGCGACGATCATCGAACGCCTCGGATGAGCGTCCGCACCGCACTGATCACCGGAGGGTCACGCGGCATCGGCGCCGAGGTGGCGCGCCGCCTGGCGGGCGAGGGTTACCACCTGACCCTGGCCGCGCGCACGCTCGACACACTCGAGCAGACCGCGGCCCGCCTGCGCGCGGAAACGGGAGCCGAGGTGCAGGCGGTGGTCACGCAGATGAACGACCTCGACCAGGTGCGCGCCCTGGTTACGGCGCATGAGGAACGGTTCGGCGGCATGAACGCGCTGGTGCTGAGCGCGGGCACCGGCACGGCGGGCGCCGTGGCAGACCTACCCGCGAAGGCGTACGAACGCATGCTGGACGTGAATTTCCGCGCGCCGCTGACGCTCATCCGGGCCGCGTTGCCGCTGCTGCGCAAGAGCGCGGCCGACGATCGGGAGCGCGGCGCGAAGATCGTCGCGCTGGCTTCGATCACCGGCGTCGCCGGAGAAGCGGGACTCGCCGCCTACGGGGCCACCAAAGCGGCGCTCATCTCGCTGTGCGAGACGGTGTCGCTGGAGGAATCCGCGAACGGCGTCAGTGCGACGGCGGTGTCCCCGGGCTATGTCGACACCGACATGACCGCGTGGAAGCGTGCTGTCCTGGACCGATCGGCCATGCTCACCACCGGCGACATCGCCGAGATGGTCTTGGCGGTCACGCGGCTGTCGCGTAACGCGGTGGTGCCGAACATCATCCTGTCGCGCGCCGGTGATCAACTGTGGCGGGCCTGAGCACCGTTACCTGACAGCGACCGGCGCGAGGGTCCGGCCGCCGGAGAGCAGGCGAATCGGCGTTCGGTGAATCCGAATTCGGACCGGATGATCGGATATCGAATTACCGATGCGATTGTCCGGATAAACCGGCATTTCGCGAGATTTATTACTGCCGGTAAATAGCTCGGCGCCTACCGCGAATCCGCGGTAGGCGCCGGTGACGCATCAGAGGTAAGCGCCGCACACGGGCCAGGCGCCCGGACCCTGGGTCGCGAGGACGTTCTCCGCGACCCGGATCTGCTCGTCCCGGCTGGCATTCGACGGGCTGCCGCTGCCGCCGTTGGCCTCCCAGGTGCTCTGGGTGAACTGCAGGCCGCCCGAGAAGCCGTTACCGGTGTTGGTGGACCAGTTGCCGCTGCTCTCGCACTGCGCGACGGCGTCCCAGTTGTGGGCCGAAGCGGTCGCGGTGGACAGGCCGAACGGCACGGCGACGAAGGCGCCGACAGCCGCGGTGAAGCCGAGAACACGAGTGGTGAATTTACGGTTTTGCGACATGAGATTTCCCGCCTGAGCCCACCGGCTCGGCGAATTCGCCGCGCCCCTGTCCCCAGGGAAGTTCGTGGACACTCGAACCGCGGGACAGGGTTTCCGGCGTTCTGCGATTCGAGCTCGATCTCGGTGTTGCCCCGAGCCGTGACCGACGTTAGCGGAGATATCGCGGCAGATCACGTTCGAATAACGTCGGCATAGGTTTGACCCTTGGTCGAGACTTCGCGCCGTTCACCCAGGTCGATCGCGCAAAATCGACCGATACAGATCAGCTGTTATGGCTTCGTGATGTGGCCGAGATCACTGCGATATGGTGAAGCGGATCGCATTTTCGCAGGTCCACGACTTGCGGTAGTAGGCATACCGCGCCCCAGGCGCGCCGCCACTCAGGCATCAGCTACCGAGTCGTTACCTGATCGAAGAAGGGGAGATATCCGCGTGACGCCGAGGCCGAACCGGTGTCCCGCGACCGGTCCGTGACCTCGACGCGGGCACGGCGACCCGGCCGGACACGGTCGTCGGCCCCGCGCGGGCCGGCCACAGTGCGCGGCCGACCGGCGCCGGATGCGTGCCGAACGCCCCGCTCCGGCGCCGAACCGGGCTACTTGCCGTGCGCCCGCAATTGGTAGAGGCCTTCGGTCTCCGCCACCACCACGCCGTCGGCGTCGGTGACCACGGCTCGCAGCGTGAAGTCGGATTTGCCGTTCGCCGCCGCCTCCGCGCCGATGCGCGTGATCTCCTCCTCGGACAACGTCGCCTCCGCGCGCACATCCGTCTTGGCCGGCTTGCGGAAGAAGACGTGCAGATCCTTCACCAGCGGATAGAACGCCGAGTTGTCGAACGTGGCGACCGCGATCGCGCCGCCGAGGATCTCGGCCACGGTGAACAGCACTCCGGCGTACATCACGCCGAAGTGGTTGCCGTTGCCCTCGACGGGCACCGAGGTCGCCGCGAAACCGCGCCGCACTTCCACCGCCTGCACACCCATCTTGTGCGCGATCGGGATGGTGAATTCCAGTGCCCCGTTGACGATGTCCTTGAACGGAGGAGTCTCGACGTCGCTCATCGCAACCGTCCCTTCACGCCGGAGGTGGCTGGCACCTCGTTGTCTCTGCCACGGCCACCTCGGTGGACGTCACCGAAGCGTAGGCCCTGACCGGCGCGGCCCGACAGGGTGTTGGCAGTTTGCCAACACAGTCGGCCGCTCGGATCACAGACTGCGGGCGATGATCTCTTTCATGATCTCGTTGGTGCCGCCGTAGATCTTCTGGACACGGCTGTCGGTCCACATCCGCGAGATCGGGTATTCGCTCATATAGCCGTAGCCGCCGTGCAGTTGGAGGCACTCGTCGGCCACCGACATCGCGCGATCGGTGGTCCACCACTTGGCCATGGCGACGGTCGGGATGTCCAGTTCCCCACGCAGATGCCGCACGATGCAGTCGTCCAGGAACACCCGGGCCACCCGGGTCTCGGTGGCCGCCTCAGCGAGGGTGAACTTGGTGTTCTGGAAGGCGAACAGCGGCTTGCCGAAGGCGTGCCGCTCCTTGGTGTAGCGCAGCGTGACCTCGAGCGCGGCCTCCATCCCTGCCACCGATCCGACGGCGATGATCAGCCGCTCCTGCGGAAGCTGCTGCATCAACTGGACGAAGCCCTGCCCTTCCCGCGTGCCCAGCAGGTTCGACACGGGGACCCGGACGTCCTCGAAGAACAGCTCGGAGGTGTCCTGCCCCTTCTGCCCTACCTTGTCCAGCACCCGGCCGCGGCGGAAGCCCGGCCGGTCGGCCTCGACCAGGATCAGCGAGATGCCACTGGCGCCCTCGCTGGTGTCGGTCTTGGCGACCACGATGATGAGATCGGCCTGGCTGCCGTTGGTGATGAAGGTCTTGGAGCCGTTCACCACGTACTCGTCGCCCTCGCGGATCGCCTTGGTCTTGACGCTCTGCAGGTCCGATCCCGTGCCGGGCTCGGTCATGGCGATCGCGCCGACGACCTCACCGGTGGCCATCTTGGGCAGCCACTGCCGCTTCTGTTCTTCGGTGCCGTAGTGCAGCAGGTAATGCGCGACGATGCCGCTGTGCAGAGTGGCGCCCCAGGAGGTGTCGAACGCCTTGGCCTGCTCCTCGATCAGCACGGCCTCGTGCGCGAAGGTGCCGCCGCCACCGCCGTACTCCTCCGGGATCGATGCGCACAGCAGGCCGAGCGCGCCCGCCTTGTTCCAGAAGTCACGGTCGACGTGGTGCTGCTCGATGAACTTGTCGATGTTCGGCGTCAACTCCTTCGCGAAGAACGAGCGGGCGAGCTCGCGCAGGGCGTCCAGGTCGTCGTCGAGCCAGGCGGACCGGTAGGTCGTCATCGGGTGTCCTCGCGAAAGTCTGATACCGATAGTTACGGGTACAGTGTGTACCACGGATCTGCCGGGTACAAGGTGTACCACTCGATTCGCCTGGCGATACGCTGAGCCGCGTGGCACGACGACCTTGGGTGGACACCGCCGACGCACGGCGTTCCACCAGCGATCGGCCCGGCCGCGACGAGCGCCGCCGGGCCATCGTGACAGCCGCGATCGCGGCGATCGAGGAGGACGGTCCGCACGCGCTGACCGGCCGGATCGCCGACCGCGCCGGACTGGCCCGCACGCACGTCTACCGGCATTTCGCCAGCAAAGAGGAGCTGGACCTCGCGGTCGCCCGGCACGCGCACCACGATCTGACCGAACGGATCCGCGCGCGCCTGGCGGTGGACGGCACGCCGCTGGACATCATCCGCGCGCCCTTGGCCCAGCACGTGCGGTGGGCCGCCGAGCATCCCAATCTCTATCGCTTCCTGGTCGGACGCGACTACCGGCGCGGCCGCAACGAACCGCGCGTCGGCGGCAGCGCGTTCGCCGCCGAGATCTCCGCCGCCGCTACCCGCTACCTGCCGGAATTCGGGGCCGACCCGCTGGCCGCGGACCGGGTGGTTGTCGCGCTGCTCGGCTTGGTGGACGCCTCGGTGCGGTGGTGGCTGGAACACCACGACACCACCGAGGCCGCCCTGGTGGACCGCCTGACCACCGAGTGCTGGCTGCTCATCGACAACCGGCTGCGCGATCTGGGCATTGCTCTCGATCCGCGGCAATCATTGGCAACTGAATCGAGTCCCACAGGGGTCAGCGCGAGGCGGGGACCACTTCGCGCGTGATCGCGTGCACGAAATCGGGCAGATCACCCGGGTTGCGCGAAGTGAGCAAGGTCCACCCGCCCTCGGCGGAGCGGACCGCCGCCTCGTCGACCCACTCGCCGCCCGCGTTGACGAGGTCGATCCGCAGCGAGAAGTACGAGGTCAGCGTCTTGCCGCGGACCAGCTCGGCGTTCACGAGCAGCCACGGGCCATGGCAGATCGAGGCGATCGGCTTGCCCGCGCCCGCGAACTCCTTGGCCAGTTCGATCGCCCGGTCGGTGACCCGCAGCTTGTCCGCGTTCACCGTGCCGCCGGGGACGACCAGCACGTCGAAATCGTCCACGGACACCTCGTGCAGCGACGCATCCGGTTGCACGACGGTGTCTTTCTCCGTGTCGTGCAGGTACGTCTGCACCTCCTCGCGCTTCGGTGCGGCATGGGTGACCCGCGCCCCGCGCTTGCGCAGTTCGTCGCGCGGCACCAGCAGTTCGTCCCGCTCCACTCCTGTATTCGAGGTGATGATCAGCACGCGCGTCCCATCCAGTTGATCGGTCATGAGCCGCTCTCCTTTCGCCTCGGGATAGTCGTGTTTCCGGCATGCCGCACGAGGGGCGGGCTAAACCTCGCCGGAGGCACGATCCGCGGCGTCGTCCGGCGACAGCAGTGTGCTGGACAGATGCTCCTGCGCCGGCCTGCGCAGCGCGGCGAGCAGCGTATCGCCCAGAATCGTTCCGACAAAGGCGGTTTCGGTCATCCGCTCGAGGCCGGGTTCGTTGCGGACCAGGGCTATGCCGGTGGCGGCGATGCTTCGCCGGCGACCGCGTTGTCGTCCATCGCGGCGACCACGTCGCCGTGGCCGAGCAGACGCAGCGCGGCGCAGACATCGATCAGGGTGTCGCGGGCCGGGCTGTCGTCATCGATTCGCCAGCCGCGCCGGTCCAGCAGTGCCGCGACGTCCTCGGCGGCGGCTTCCCGCTGCTCGGCACCGACCTGCGACCTCCGGCCGCCCAGCGCGTACTGGAGATGCCCCGACGCGTCCCGCACGGACGGACTGCCGCTGTCGAGCGCCGCGAGTATTTCCTTCGCCGCTTCGATGGACACGCCGCCGATATCCATCAGCGCCCGGATCAGCCGCAGTCTGCTGACGTGCGCATCGCTGACAACACCTTCGAAAGCACGAGTGGCATGACGACCATCGGCAGGCGGGTCTCGCGCTTGCGATCCTTCCGAATGGGACGATTTCGCCGGATGGGTCGTGCGCGGCCGGGTACAACGGAATCGTGAGTGCTTCTAGATATTTGGGCGCGCTCGTCAGCGCGCTGGCGACAGTTGTCGCGGTGTCCTCCTTCTCCGTTCGTCCCGCCGAAGCCGAGTCCGCGCGGGCGCGCGTGGTGGGGGATGCCCCGCTCGGCGGATCGGTGTCCCAGATCGATGTCTACTCGCCGTCGATGGACAAAGTGGTCACCAACCGGGTGATCCGGGCGGCGGGCGGCGCACCCGCGCCGACGTTGTACCTGCTCACCGGTATCGGCGGCGGCGTCGACGGAATCTCCTGGTGGGACGACACGGACGTCCGGGAGTTCTTCGCGGACAAGCACATCAACGTGGTGATGCCGGTCGGCGGCGCCTACAGCATGTACACCGACTGGCTCGCCGATGATCCGGCGGTCGGGCGCAACCGATGGCAGACCTATCTCACGCGTGAGCTTCCGGCGACGCTCGACGCCGAACTCGGCACGACCGGGCGCAACGCGATCGCGGGGGTGTCGATGAGCGCCGGATCCGCGGTCGACCTCGCGATCCAGGCGCCCGACGTGTACGACGCGGTGGCGGCCTACAGCGGATGCCCGTGGGCCGCGGACGCCGTCGGCGCGGCCATGGTGAGCGCCCAGGTCATCCGTGGCGGGGGCAATCCGGCGAACATGTGGGGCGCTCCGGGCGACGTGATCTGGCGGGCGCACGACGCTTTCGCCAACGCGCCCGCTCTGGCCGGGAAGACCATCTACTTGTCCGCCGCCTCCGGCACTCCCGGTGCGATCGATCGAGGCGGCCTGCCCTTTCCGCCCATCGAAGCGATCGCCAGCTCCTGCACGGCGGCCTTCGCCGATCGTCTCGACGAACTCGGGCTGTCCGCTGTCCACGTGAATCGCGCGGAAGGCTCGCACACCTGGGGGTTGTTCGAGACCGACCTCCACGAGTCGTGGCCGCACCTGGCGCACGCTCTCGCCGCGTGAGGATTCGGCCGCCGGAGGTCGCCTTCGTGGCCGCGGCGGGCGCCTCCGTGCCGGGTGAACGCCTCTTCGTCACGCGCGCGCCGGAATTCACGCTTTCGAGCGGGTGAGTCCAAGACCTGTCACGATCGCCAGACCCGCAGTGGCGAGCAGCGCGGCGACGGCGAAGGTCGCGTGTGTTCCCCGGGCCACCTGCTCCGGCGCGGCGCCGATGACGTCGCCGGTTCCCGCCGCGAGAGCGAAGACCGCGCCCATGACCGACGCACCGGTGACGAGACCCAGATTGCGAGAAAGGTTCAGCATGCCCGAGACGAGGCCCCGCTGTCGCGGGTCGACGTCTCGCATGACCGCCGTGTTGTTGGCCGCCTGGAACAGGGCGTACCCCAGGGTGGTGACCACCAGTGGCAGCACGTAGCCGATGACCCCGGCGCTCGCGGGCAGCAGCGCGAGCGCGGCGGTGCCGCCGATGACACCGCCCAGCCCGACGCTCACCATGGTCCTCGCTCCGAAGCGATCCGTAGCGCGTCCCGCGGGCACGCCGGTGAGGGCCGACACCGCGGGACCGGCCGACATCACCAGACCGACCGCGGCCGGATCGAGGTGCAGAGCGCGGGCGAGGTGGAAGGGACCCACGACGAGCGTGGTCATCATGACGGTCGAGACCAGCGCACTGGTCGTCAAGCCCGCGGCCAGGAGCGGATCGCGGAGCATCCCGAGCCTGAGCAGCGGCGCGGAAACGCGGGTTTCGGTGCGGACGAACAACGCGAGGCACGTTCCGGCGACGAGCAGCAATCCGATTCCGAGCGGGCCGACCGCGTTTCCTTCGATCGTCATAGCCAGGGCGTAGGCGCCGAGCGCGAGCGCCAGCAGCACTGTACCCGGGATGTCGAAACGCGAACGCGCGCTTCCGGTTTCCGGTGCGGCACCGGTCGGCAGGCGCTTCGCCAGGACCAGGGTGAGCAACCCGAGCGGCGCGACGGCGACGAAGATCGCACGCCAGCCGCAGGCCGCGATGAGCACTCCACCGAGCGAGGGACCCAGCGCGGTCCCGACCGCCGACATCGTCCCGAGCAGCCCCATGACGCTGCCGGTGCGGTCCTTCGGCACGGTCTCGCCGACGAAGGCCATCGTCAGCGCCATCATGCACGCGGCGCCCGCTCCTTGCAGCGCGCGGGCAGCGGCCAGGAAGACGAGATCCGGAGCCAGACCGCACAACATGGTCGCGACCGTGAACACCGCGATACCGCCGAGCAGCAGGCGGCGCCGGCCTGCGACGTCGCCGAGACGGCCCGCGCCGACGACCAGTGTCGTGGTGGCCAGCAGGTAGGCGATCACGACCCACTGCACCTGGTGGAAGGAGGCGTCGAACGCCACCGCCATGGTCGGTAGGGCGACATTCGCGATGCTGATGCTCAGCGAGGGCAACAGCATGGACAACGACAGCGCGAGCAGCGTCCGAGGCAAGGAGGGACGCCGGGCGTACGACGTCCGTAGGCGGGGTTCTGCTGATTTCAAGACGACCTCTTCGATATGGATGACGCTCTGGACGCTAGGCCCCGCTTTCACCTGGCGGAAGACGCAAAGAGGGAAACTCATCTGTGCACTGCACGCCATATCCCGGGAGCACTGTGAGATCGTGTGCCCATGGCGCGGCCCGATCTGAATCTGCTGCTCACCTTGGACGTTCTGCTCGAGGAGGGCAGCGTGACGCGGGCAGGAGAGCGGCTCGCGCTCAGTCCTTCGGCGATGAGCCGTCAGCTCGCGCGATTGCGCCGGGCCACCGGCGATCCGCTGCTGGTGCGGGCGGGCCGGGGGCTGGTGCCCACGCCACGCGCCGTGGAGCTGCGCGACCGCGTGCGCGGCCTGGTCCGGGAGGCAGAGGAGGTACTGCGGCCCGCCGATCACCTCCACCTGGCCGAGCTTGCGAGAACGTTCACCGTGCGCAGCAGCGACGGGTTCGTGGAGCGGTTCGGACCCGAACTGGTGGCCGAGATCGGCCACGCGGCGCCGGAGGTGCGACTGCGGTTCGTGCGGAAGACGAAGAAGGACACCGATCCCTTGCGAGACGGCGCCATCGACCTGGAGACGGGAGTCATCGAGCGCGCGCTGCCGCCCGACATCGTGAGCCGACCGCTGTTCACCGACCGGTTCATCGGGGTGGTGCGTCTCGAACATCCGCTCTGTGCGGGAAAGATCACCGCGGCCAGGTACGCCGCCGCACGGCACGTGCACGTCTCCCGGCGCGGCCTGGGCGAGGGACTGGTGGACCAGGCGCTACACCCGACCGGTCACCGGCGCGACGTCGTCACCGTCGTGGACGGCTTCGGCGCGGCCTTGGCGCTGGCGAGGGCCTCGGACCTGGTCGCGACGGTCCCGCAGCGGCACACCGTGATCCTGCGGCAGGGCATGCACTCGTTCGAGCTGCCGTTCCGCGCTCCGGAGGTGACCGTGTCGTTGTTGTGGCATGTCCGGCTCGACGCGGATCCGGCTCATCGATGGCTGCGCGGCCGCGTGCTCGATGTGTGCGTGCGATCGGCCGGACCGTGAAAGGCGAGTGAGCGCCGCGTCCTCGCGGTCAGGTACGCGGGGTGCTCACAGGCCTTCGTCGACGGGATAGCGGGCGGCGAGTCCGGACCGGTCGCCGAGCCCGAAGTTCATGACGAGGTCGTCGGCGACCCGCACCAGCACGTCGCGTCCCTCGACCGCCGCCGCCCACTCCATCGGCAGTCCGGAGACACCGTGGACGGCGCCGACCAGATTTCCCGCCACCGCGCCCGTGGAATCGGAATCGCCGGAGTGGTTCACCGCCAGCAGCAGCGCGCCGCGGGCGTCTCCGGTCCTGGCCGCGTACAAGGCGCAGTACACGGCGATGGCCAGGCATTCCTCGGCGACCCACCCCTCCCCCACGTGCTCGACCTGTTCGGCGGAGACCGGGTGCTCGGACAATTCCGCGGCTCGGGTCAGCGCCGCCACCGTCTCCGCACTCGAAGGGACGGCGGCGAGCTGGGTGATCGTCTCCCGCAACGCGATCGGCAGGTCGGTTCCGCTCACGACCCGATCGACCAGTGCCGCGAACGCCCCCGCGGCGAGATATCCCGTGGGGTGCCCGTGGGTCAGCTGCGCGGCCCGGGCGGCGGTGGTGAACGCGAGATCGGGCCCCATTCCGGACAATCCGAAGGGCGCCGACCGCATGACCGTGCCGCACCCCTTCGAATGCGGATTCACCGGCCCGCTCGTACCGAAGGCGACCGGTGCGAGATATCCCCGGGACTGCTGTCCCAGACCGGACATGCACGCGTTCCCGGGCGCCCGCACCGCGTACAGGAAGGGCAGACTCGCCAGCCACCCGTCGACGTGTGGCGCGGGCGCCTCCCGCCGCTGAGTCTGTAACCAGCGCAGATAGGCTCGGCGCAAGGCGGGCACCGGATCGGCGCCGGGCCCCGAGCGCAACAGTCCCTCCGCGGTGAACAGCGTCATCTGAGTGTCGTCGGTGATCTGTTGCGGCGCGTCCTGGGCGTGCTGGGGCAGAAAGCCCGTCACGCCTTCGTCGCCGTACCGCTGCCGAATCTGGTCCAGCCGTAAGAATTCGATCGGCCAGCCGAGCGCGTCACCCACCGCCCCGCCCAGCAGAGAACCCCTGACCCGATCGAAGACTGCCGTGTAATCCGCCACGAGACCACGGTATCCACCCGATCCGCACCGGTCGCGGCGCGCACCTGCTCGACGAAATCGCCCAATTGCCGGGCGGAATCCTCTATCGGACCGATACCACCGCCTTCCAGCACGCCGGACCGGCCGTAATTGAAGGCGTAGACGCAATAACCGGCCCGCGCCAGCCGCGGCGACAGGTACGCGAAGGTGTCATAGGCGTTGAGCCAGGTCCGTGGACGACGACCGGCCGCGGGTGCGCGGCGGAAGGCGTGCAGTCCGGCCGCAGCTGTGGAGCGCTGTCACTGCGCTCGACACATAAGTTGCCGGACACAAGCAGCGCAGGTTTTCCGCCTCACCGTAGGGCGCTGAAACTAGCGGCGCAAGTATCTGGTTCCGCGCCTGCGAGAATGCGAGGAGGGAAAGGAGAGCCCATGGCACGACCACGCCGACCGCTGCTGACCCGCGATCGCATCATCGACACCGCCCTCGCCCTGGTCGACGCCGAGGGTCTGGCCGCTGTCTCCACGCGGCGCCTGGCCACCGAGCTGGGCGTGCAAGGCCCGTCGCTGTACAACCACGTCCGCACCAAGGACGACCTGATCGATGCCGTCGTGGACGCCGTCCTCGGCGAAGTCGACATCGCGATGTTCGAGGGATTGTCGGCCGAGGATCGGGACTGGCGCTCGGCACTGCGCGATTGGGCCCGTTCCTACCGCACCGCCATGGCGGCACACCCGCACATCGTTCCCGCCTTGGCGAGCGGTCCCGGTCATCGACCCAACGCGTTGCGCATGGCCGACGCGGTCTTCGGCGGCCTCGTCGCGGCGGGCTGGCCGCGCCGCGAGGCCACCACGGTCGGCACGACCATGCGCTACTTCCTCACCGGAGCGTCGCTGGGATCGTTCGCCGCGGGCTTCCCCTCCGACGTCGCGGTATACGCCGACGCCTATCCGCACCTGAACGAGGCGCACCTGCTGGCCGAGCGGCAGCAGAGAATCGATCGGGACGCCTTCGAAGTCGGTCTGGAATCGCTGTTGGACGGGCTGGAGATCCGTTACCGGCTGCTGGCGGATGCCGGGTAACTCCGAACGCGCACCGAAGCGCACCCGTCGCCCGCGTACGCCGCGGCGCGAACAGGTGCCGTGGCCTGGCAGACCAGCCCGCCGACCGCGGCGACCATGCCTCCCGGCGCGGTGTAGGTGATAGCTCGGATATCGGCCCACCGTGCACGTCACCGAGATGGTCAGCGATCCGCCTTTCGCATTTCCGACCCGGCCCGTGTACTACGGCAGCGGCAGCGGCTGCGACTCCGGGAAGACGACCGGCAAGGCGGTCAGCGCTCGATGGAACGGACCGGGACGCCAGGTCAGCTCGTCGACCGGCACCGCGAGACGTAGCTCCGGCAGCGCGTCGAGCAGTTGATCGATCGCGTCCTGGGCGATCAGGTAAGCCAGCGAGTTCGCCGGACACGCGTGCGGCCCGCCGCCGAACGCGAGATGGGCGCGGTTGCCTGCGTAACGTTCGGCGCGGATCGTCGGATCGGTGTTGCAGGCGGCCATGCTGATCACGACCGGCTGATGGGCGGGCAACCAGACGTCGTCGATCAGGATCGGCTGCTTCGGGAAGCTGAAGCAGAAATTCGCCATCGGCGGGTCGTTGAACAGCACCTCGTCGAGCGCGTCCCGGCTCGACAGACTGCCACCGAGCACGCTGCCGCCGAACCGCTCGTCGGTGAGAATCAGCAGCAGGGTGTTGACGATCAGATTCTGCTGCGGCTCGATGCCCGCGCCGTAGAGCGTGCCCAGCTGGTGGACCATCTCGGTGTCGTTCAGCCCGGAGGGGTGCCGGAGCATGCGCGTGGTGATGTCGTCGCCTGGATCGGCCCGCTTCAGTACCGTCAACTCGGCCAGCGAATCGGTCAGCATCTTGTTCCCGCGTTCCGCGTCGACGCCCTCGAAGATCGCGGCCATACCGGTCGCGGCGCGCTGCGCGATCTCGGCCGGGCAACCCAGCATGGCGTTCAGCACCGCGAAAGCGAGCGGAAAAGCATACTGGCGCACGATATCCGCTGACCCGTCCGCGCAGAACGAGTTGATCAACGGTGTCGCCAGCTGCGCCACGGTGTCGTGCAAGCCGTACAGGTCGACCTTGGCCAGACCCGCGACGTTGGCCTGCCGATAGCGGGCATGCTCGGCTCCGGCGTTGCGCAACGCGTTCGGCCGCCACTGCATCATCGGCAGCACCGGGCAGTCGGCGGCGATGTCCTGCTGCCACGTGCGGGGGTCGGCCGGAAAGTGCTCCGGATCGTTCAAGATCCGCACGGCGGTGTGATACCCGAGCACCAAGGTGGCAGGCACACCCGGGGCCAGTTCCACCGGTGCCAGCGATCCGTAACGCTCCCGCATCTCGCGATAGGCGCTGTGCGGGTCCGCGGCGAATTCCGCGGCGAACAAAGGAATCCGCGGGCCGTCGGTGTCGATCGGCGAACCGTGCGGTGCGCGGCTGTGTGCAGAGGGCGGGGACGTCGTCATCGAGGAGGCTCCAGGCGATCGGGCAGCAAGATTCGTGAGCCTAAGCAGCTCGTCGGCCGTCCGCACCGGAAACGACTCGAGATGACCCGTCACTGCAAGTTGCTATAGAATTGCCCCGATATTCGACGCGTTGACCTGATCGAAGGCGAATCGCACCCGCTGTGTCGAGTGCGCCGGTCGAGCGCAGTAGCACGGCGGCCGTGCGCGAAACTGCAACCCGAGGACGGCACGCCATGACAGACGTCGACTTTTGCGTAATCGGCGGGGGATTCGCGGGATTGACGGCCGCGCTGCGGCTGAAACAGATGGGTCGATCGGTGGCGTTGCTGGAAGCCAGGGACCGGCTCGGCGGTCGCACCTTCACCGAGGTACGCGACGACGGGTCGTGGATCGATCGCGGCGGCGCCTGGATCGGGCCGGGGCAGGACCGTATCCAAGCGCTGATGACCGAGTTCGGCGTACCGAGCTACAAGCAGTACACCGACGGCGAGGCCATGATGGTCGTCGACGGCAAGCAGCACCGCTACACAGGCACGATCCCGTGGACGATGAGCCCGTGGGCGTCGATGAACCTCGGCGCGGTGTTCCTCGAGCTGGGACATATGTGCAAGTCGGTTCCGCTGGAAGCGCCGTGGGCGGCGAAGAAAGCCGACAAATGGGATCAGGTGAGCCTGGCGCACTGGCTGGAAGCCAATGTTCTTTCCAAGCCCGCGCACGATCTGCTCGAGACCGCCATCGCGGGCTGCTACACCTCGGCGGCTTCGGAGGTCTCGTTGCTGTTCGTTCTGTATCAGATGGCCTCGGGTGGCGGGCCGGGCTTCGTCCTCGGCGTCAAAGACGCGGCGCAGGACGCGCGGCCGGTCGGCGGCATGGGCGCGATCTACCGTCCGATGGCGGCCGAGCTCGGCGATGCGATCCACCTCTCGCAGCCGGTCCGCTGCATCCATCAGGACGACTCGGGGGTGACCGTCCGCGCGACCGACCTCCGGCTGCGCGCGCGCCGGGCGATCGTCACCGTTCCCCTCGCGATCGCCGGCCAGATCTCGTACCGGCCGATGCTGCCCGCCGATCGCGCTTTCCTGCATCAACGCATGCCGAGCGGTTCGATCATCAAGATTTCCGTGGTGTATGACGAGCCGTTCTGGCGCGGTGACGGGCTGTCGGGACAGTCCGCCGCGCCGGGTTCGCCCGCGACGATCACGATCGATGCGTGCACGGACACCGGGCGGCCCGGAGTCCTGTGCGTCATCATCGAGGGACCGATCGCACGACAGCTGGCCCGGCTCGACGACGCGGAGCGCCGCAGCGCGATCCTCGACGCACTCGTCGAGCGATTCGGCCGGCAGGCCGGCTCGCCCGTCGACTACATCGAGCAGGACTGGAGCGCCGAGCGCTATTCCGGCGGCGGAATGCTCAGCCACGCGCCCACCGGTGTGCTCACCCAATTCGGACACGCTCTGCGCGAGCCGTGTGGCCGCGTCCACTGGGCGGGCACCGAGAGTTCGGCGGTCATGTGCGGCTGGATCGACGGGGCCATTCGCTCGGGCGAACGCGCGGCCAGCGAAGTGCTGGAGCACGAGACCGCCGTGGTGGGCTGACCTATGCGAACCGAGGGAGACGTATGGGACATCGTCAGTAGTGTCGGACTCACCGCGTTGGGCGTCGCGACGTTCCGGGCGCTGGAGTCATCCGCTCCCGATCCGTTGATCCGGGACGATTACGCGCCCCTGTTCGTCGCGGCCTCGGGCCATCAGCATTTCAACGGACTGTTGGCGGACCCTTCCCAACTGGACGACATCCCGCTGGTTCCCGGGTTCATGGGTTTCCGCACCAAGTTCTTCGACGACTTCTTCTCGTCGGCAGCGGCGCGGGGCGTTCGGCAAGCCGTCATCGTCGCCGCCGGATTGGACGCGCGGGCATACCGCCTCGACTGGCCCGCGGGTACCAAGGTATTCGAGATCGACCAGGCGAAAGTTCTGGAATTCAAGGAGAAAGTCCTCACCGAGAACGGCGCGCGGCCGAAGGCGGATCGGCGCCCGGTGGCCGTCGACCTGCGCGAGGACTGGCCTACCGCGCTGCGCAACGCGGGTTTCGAACCCGGCGAACCGACCGCATGGTCCGCCGAGGGCCTGCTGCCCTATCTACCCGGGGCCGCGCAGGACAAGCTCTTCGAGCACATCGACGGCTGGTCCGCCCCTGGCAGTGAGCTGGCCGTGGAGAGCTTCGTGGCAGGAACCGACGTCAAACGCTTCGCGAACATCGAGAAGAAGTATTTCGACCGCTGCAACCCGTTCGGCGACATCGATCCGGCCGAGTTGTTCTACGACGACGAGCGAGCCGATCCCGCCCGGTGGCTGGCCGAACACGGCTGGTCGGTGCGCAGCGACAGTCCGAGTCGACTCGCCGCGTCCTACGGGCGATCGGTCCCGGATCTGCCCGAGGAGCTCGACGAGCTGTGGCGGCAACCAAGGCTTCTGACCGCCGTGCGGTAGTCGCTACATCTTGGCGCTGCGGGCCATGACGAAGCTGTAGAGCCCGTAGGTGATGATGCCCAGCCCGGCGACCAGGAGCAGGGCCATGCCGAAAGGTTGCGCGCCGAGCGTCTTCATTGCTCCGTCCAGTCCGGCGGACTTGTTCGGATCGGATTCGGTCGCGGCGAGGATCACCAGCACGCCGACCGCGGCTATGGCCAGCCCCTTCGCGATGTAGCCCACCGTGCCGAGCCGCCGCACGAAAGCACTCGGGTGTCCGCTCAGATCGTCGAGAAAGTTCTGCGTGGCGCCTTTGTGCACGTGGTAGCCGCCGACCGCGATGATGACCAGCCCACCCACGACAAGAGCGATCGTCCCCGCCGTGTTCTGCATCAGGCGTGCCGTGAGCCCCACACTCTGGCTGCTGCTCGGTTGCCCGCTGCCCTTGGCGAAACGGAACGCGGTCACGGCGAACGCGAGATAGACACCGCACAGCGAGAGCGCTTTGACCCGATCGAAGACTTGGGACTTCCAGCTGCCGGGGTCCGGCTTCGACGCGCTGCCGAAAACCGCCTCCACCAGCCGCCACAGCGCCATCATCACGAACGCGACCACACCGAACCACAGTGTGAACACCCCGCCCGGCTTATCGGCCAGTTCGGCCATCGCCCCGGATTGATCGGCGCTCCCCCCGCCACCGAACGCCAGCCGGATGGCGATGTAGCCGATCAGCAGATGCACGAGGCCGGACATGACGTAGCCCGCGCGGGCGAATCGCGCGAACACGCTGTTCTGGGCGACGCGACCAGCGGTGTCGGAAAGACCGGTGTGAGTCGTGTGAGTCATGCTGCTCCTCCGTCCCAGGTAGTACGACGGAGACCGCCGCAGGACACCGACCGGATACCCAAGTCCGTGGAGAAAGCACCTGTCCATCGCGGCGGCAGGATGCCCCGCAGGTTCACCATGCCGGGGTCAGCGGCTCAGAGGTGCTCGTCGCGCGAAGGCCGGTGCGCGCTTCGCGCGACAGCCCCCCGGTGCCAAGGGGCGGGGTGTGCTGCAACAGCCAGGTCCCCAGCGGTACCGCGAGCAGTGACCGATCCATCCGACGGTTGTGCCGACGTCCTAGCGGCGGTGGCGCGCTGGCAGCCAACGGGCATGATCGCGAAAGCCGGGGTTTACTACTCGTGGGTCTTCTCCTGTTTCGAGGATGTTCGCGACCGACTCGGCATTAGCCGCGAGCATCGCGCGGTAGGACTCCTCGGTAGCGCCGGCCGCGTGCGGCGTGACGAGAAGCTTGTCGTTGCCCAACGCGATCAACCCGAAGGGATCGTTGTGGTCGGAGGGCGCGGGCACGACGTAGTAGCTGTCCATGGCAGCGGCCGCGAGGCGACCGTCGAGCAACGCGGTTCGCAACGGCGCCGGATCTACGAGCTCCGCTTCGGAAGTGTTGATCAGAATCGCGCCGGGCTTGACGGCAGCGAGTTGTGCCGCGCCGATCATCCGGGCTGTCTGCGGGCCGTATGGAGCATGAAGACTGATGACATCGGACTCGGCGAGCAGCTCGGGCAGCTCGACCCGGCGAGCGGCGATCTCTCGTTCCAGTTCCCGTTTGGCGGTTCGACTCACGTAGACCACTCGCATCCCGAACCCGCCGACCGCTATCCGGGCAACGATGGTGCCGATGGCCCCCATTCCCACAATGCCCAGCGTCTTCCCATAAAGGTCGCGTGCCCGGGTCTCGGGCCATCGACCGGCCTTCGTTTCTACCGTCAGGTCTGTGATCCTGCGCCAGGCATCGAGCATGAGACCGATCGCGAATTCCGCGACCGCGCGTGCGTTGGCTCCGGGCGCGTTGGTCACCGCGATTCCCGCCGCGGTCGCTGCCGCGGTATCGATGTATGCGTGATACCCGACACCCATGAACGCTATGACTTTGAGGTCGTCGGCAGTGGACAACACGGCAGCGGTCGCACGCTCTACGCCACCGAGAATGTATGCGTCCTTGTCCAGCAGAGCGCGCGCCAATTCGACTTCGGACAGGTCGTGACGGCAGACTTCTACCTCGATATTCTGTTGTCGAAGCCATTCGATCTCGGCTGCCTTCAATTCAGCCCCGGTGAGCAAGGCGCGATAACGGCTCGATCGACCGCGCACGGTCATGCATCCTTCGCGGCGAGCCGGACTGCGGTGTCTCGTAGCAACTGCGCACCCTCCGACATCAGTTGCGGATCGCGAGCCAAGGCGACGCGGACGAACTTTCGCCCGCGCTCCGGCTGGTTCCAGAAGAAGTTCGTTCCGGGTAGCACGTGCACTCCCTCCCAGATCGCCTCATGGACGAAATTCTCACACTCGAGTCCCTCTGGGAGCCGGAGCCAGTCCACCGAGACGGGCGATCGCAATTCGGTGACGAATTCCAGCCCTCCGTCCGCAAGAATCGAGCGGAGGATAGCCCGATTTCCCAGCACGGAAGGAAGGATGCTGTGTTCGATGCCATGCTTCGAACTGTCCTCGATGAATTCCGTCAGCACCCGGAGATGGAAAGGAGAGACACTCTGCAACAGATCGTCGTGCAGCCGGTACATATCTGCGTACATATCCGGACTGCATACCGTCAATCCGACTTTCATCTCGCTGGTGGACCAGGTCTTGCCCGTGTCTTCGAGCACAATATAGGAGACTCCCGATTCTTCCAGGACCTCGTACTGCGACCAACTGCTCGGCAGAGGTGAGAAGAATCGAAAAGACGAGTCCAGAACCAGGGTGCAACGACGGTCGACGCAACACTGCACCAACGTTCTGAACCCCGGTTCGGACAGCGTCCATCCGGTGGGGTTGTTCGGCGAGACCAGCCAGACCACCGCAGGATCGAGCCGGGCCATCGCCGCAGGCAGGTCTTCGACGGTGCAATCCTGTTCCAGCAGCGGCACGAGCTCGACGTTCTCTCGGCGCAAGATCGAGGAGATATTGTCGAACACCGGCTCGATCAAGGCGACTCGCTTTCCCGCGCGAGCGCAGTGGCTTACCACCATTGTTATCGCGGATGATGCGGAATACGACAGCATATACCTGGATGCATCCTGATGCATCGGCTCGCCGGCCAGGCGCAGAAAAGCGGTGAGGAACGCCTCTTCCAGCTCGGACTGCGATTGATTTCGCGCCTCGAGGAACAGTTCTGGAAATCGTTCGACAATTTCGATCTGGGAGGGCGTCAGCGGTTGGCGGCAATGCGCATCCGATAAGTTTACGGCACGATCGAGACTACGCCTCTCGTAGGTGGTACTGGTTGTGCGCCCGAGCGGATTCGGATGATTCGAACTGTGTGTACGGATGAGTGTCACGGTTGGTCGACCTCCGAAATACTAGTTGCATGCTGATGCGATAGCCGGGCAGCCACAGCAGTTGACGAAACCGTGGAATTCAAGCGGGTGGCCGGCTCCACGGTGAGCCTTTTCGCTGAGGAGATGAAGGAGTTTCGGTCCAAGGCGTCGAGAATTGTTGCATTCCGGTTCGACCGGGGTCGGCAGCCCCGGAATCCAGTGACGATACGGCCGAGGATTCCGTTCCGTTGCAGTGTCCGGCAACCGGCTGTTTCACCTTCTTCTCGAAGGCGTAAATTCCGCCGAGTCGGACGTCGAGTGAACCATCGGCATTTCGAGCAAGGGTGATCTGCGCGATATCCAGTATCCGCCTGGTCGCGGTGACGATGAATGCTCGATCCACTTGTCCTGGCGCCCCGGGAATGGAGCCCGCACGAGCCGCGATCCGGCCGAGCCCGATTCCGGCGCCGATACCGATCGTGGCTGCGGCCAGGATGCCTCCTGACGAACCGGCGAAGTCGACGGACTGACTCGCCCCGATACTTCCCATGGCCACGCCGACCCACATCAGGCTGAAATGAAAGCCGAGGGCCTCCCCGAGGGCATCCTCAGAAGCAGCAGCACTCATCCGATCGGTACAGGCCGGGAAAACAGCACCGGCCAGCACGCCGACCGCGAAAACGGCTATGGCCAGCGAAACCGGCCCGACCGCGAGGGCGCAGAGCGACACGCCGATTCCGAGTCCGACCAGCAGAACGTATGGCGAGATGGTTGTGGAGATCGCGCCGTACCCGTACCCACCGGCCACCGCACCGGCTGCGCCGATGGCCAGCACCAGTCCGATCGCGTGCTTGGCATGGAAGTCGTGCATGGCCGTGATGACACTCAGTTCCTCCGCACAGAGGACGGCAGCGGCTGCGGCGTATCCGACACATGCGGTCACGAAGCCGGTCTGCAACCAGGATCGCCGTGGGACCCGCCGTGGCACTTCGCTCGTCTCGGTTCGCAGCGGTGGGTTCTGTCTCAGCAACAGGACACCGCAACCCACGGCCACCAACCGGACCACGAGCAGCACCATCGCCGTGTCCCAGATATTCATCACCGCGACGCCCAGCGGCGGCCCGACCAACAGCGATACGTCCGCGGTCACCTCGTACGCGGCGAGCGCCGGCCTCCGCTCGCGTTCGGTCGTGGCGACCGTAATGGCCTGTTTCGCGACGTTGATGACCGGTATTTCGAACCATCCCGCCAACGCCGCGAGCAACAGCAACACCGGAAACGGAGCGAATGGCGCGATGAGCCAGCAGATCCCGTTTACCAGGATCGATGGAGCCATGGTTGCGCGCAAGCCCAATCGATCGAGACGCGGGCCGCGCCGCAGCTCGGTTCCGGCCATGCACAGGTAGACCACAGTGCTCAATAAGCCCGCGGCACCGTAGGAGAGGTGCAACGTGTGCCGCACATGCATTACCAACAGCAGGGACTGGGAGTTGAGAACAGTCCGGAACAGCAGACTGATCAGCACCATATTGCATACTGTCCGATTTGCCAGAAGCTCTCGGTAGGCTTTCACTCCCACTCACTTTCGGGTGGAATATCTACTCCTGGCTATCGGACGAGCAGTCATCGATACGCAAAGCTAGCCGACGGATGTCGTCTCGAGCAGGGCGCACAACTCCGGGATGGCGACAGAGAGGGCGTGTGCGAATTCGAGCATGTGTTGTTCGATGCCCCTGGAACCGCTCAGGTGTACGCCGAAGCTGCCAGGCTGCAGGATATAGCCGATCCCGATGCAATCGGCGGTCGGCGGCCCGAAGCCGAAGAACCGAACATTGACCGATGACACGGCACTGGTACTGAGATAGTCGTCACGCAGAATCCGCCAGCCGGGAGATTCGTAGATCGCGAGCGGCTTTTCGCCGTGCTGACGCTGAATTCTCTGTAGCTCCACGAGATGCCGTTCGGGAGCACGCCCCGCCTGGCATTCTCTGGTGTTGGCGACGTGTGCCCCCGCCGCGACACGTAGCGCTTCGGCGCGAGCGGTGTGCGTGGCGGTCGAGTCGTTCATCAATGCCACGAAACGAACGACTTCGGGGGTGACCGTCCTGAGCGCCTCGGTGCGGCCGTGGCGGTAATGCCGTACGGCTACGGATTCGTAGGTGCTGCCGAGGAATCCCCTGGACCGTTGATGAGCCAGTTGGTAAGCCACTTGCACCAACGCATCCGGCGATATTCCGAGACGTTTGGCCGTATCCGAGCCGAAGTCGTCGAACGTCACGACCTCTGTGGCGATCTCGCCCGCCTGTTTGCCGAAGTCGGCCGCGGCTTGCCGGATCTCCTGCCGCAGGTCCTCATCGAAACGGAATTCGATCGGTGATATCGCGGGCGCTCGGCCGGGCCGGTCCGCCGAGATCGCTGTCGCATTCGCCAGAATCGCATCGCAGAAGCCGGCAACCGTGGTTCCGTCCAGGCCGGACTCCTCGATGTTGACGCCAGCGCGACCATCGGCGAACACGATGAATGTCAACGCCTTGTCGTACCAGCGGTTCTCGCCGTCACCATGCAGGAGCCCGTTACAGGCCGAGCGTTCGTCTCGGGGCGCGAAGTCCTCGAGTGCGACGCAGAACAGTGCCGTCTCGATCGTCTCGAGCGCGGCGGCGTTGTCTGGATCTTCGAGGAGAGCCTCGCGGGCTCTCGCCCATGCCGCGCGCGGTTGTGTTGTCAGCGCTCCCGGCGACGGCTCCGCGGCCGGATCGGCTCCCCTGATCGCATCCAGCCCGGCGATCAGATCCTCGATGCGATGTGGGGTACCGTCCGCTGCGAGGACATCCATTCGGAACGCCTGACGACGGAAATGGACGACGATGTGCCGGGCACTTGACGCGCCCGGTTCTCCGGCACGGTGAGCGGAGCGCACGGCGTCGAATTCGACGCCGGGGATTCTGGTGGTGGAGAACAGACACCTGTTCTGGTGCATGGACACCGGACGGCCGCGAAGAATCACGGGCGAAATCATCTCGGCGTCGAGTTCGAGTTTGTACGCGACGGCGCGCGCGATCAGTTCGGCGGCGCGTTCGAGTTGACCGTGCTCCGAGTCCATGAGCAAGAAGAATGAATTCGCACTGAGCGCGATACTGTCGCGGTAGCCGAGATGGCGAGATGCCCAAAAGGCGTCGAGCCAACTGTGGACGCCCGGCGTCCGATCGAATCGCTCGATCTCGGCCTGCCACGTCCGGGCCGGACTGTCCAACGCAAGGAATTGATCCACGGCCGCTGTCGTGGCCATCAGTTCCTCGTCGGTCAGCAACGGTGAACACCGCTCGAGAAACCGCTCGCACGTTTCCTCCAACGTCGGGATGGGGAGCCGCGGCAATTCGTCGTCGTAATCGAATGTGCTGCCGGACATCTCGCCGACGGGTTTGTCGCTCACCGTCAGAGTGTCTCATCGCCACCGCAACGACTGGCTCCAGTGGTGGGAATGCCGGGTGCGGCCATTACGGCGGAGTACCGAACCATAAACTACCGTTCGAGATTCGAAGTCACCGGCATGGGACGCCAGGATGTAGCGGAGGCGCTCCGCTCGGCCGCAGACGGTGCGAAACCAGCCCGCACCGCGCCGGACTGCTCCCGATTCAAGTCATACCATGACTGACTGTAGTCAGCCTCGAGTGTTCTTGCGCTGGTTGGCATTGAAGCGCGCCTTCTTCTGACGATTCCCGCACGTGTTCATGTCACACCATTTGCGGGTGCGGCTTTGGCTGGTGTCGAAGAAGGCTGCTCGGCAGGTCGGCGAGGCGCACAAGGCCAGTCTTCCGTCTCGTTCGCCTGCGATGATGCTGATCGCGTCGGCGGCGATCACGCCTAGGGCATCTTCTACGCAGGAAGCGGAGCTGAGTCGCCATTGACGACCGCCCTCGGATGTCAGGATGGCCGCCGCCCGACCCCGAATGCTGCTGTCATTGATGACTTGGACAGCAGACGCGGGAAGAGCGTCCCGGATCGCGGCCGCCGTCGCGACGGCGTGAATCGATTCCCGCAGTTCCCAGGCGAGTTCCAGCTGGGCGGTAGTGCAGGAGTCCACGGCCAGGCCGTACACGACCAGCCAGTCGACGAGTCGCTGCGTCGTGGGAATGCGTTCCACAGGGTCGCCATGGCGCTCGGACAGAGTCCCCGTGAAGCTGGTCGCTAGCACGTTACCGAGGCGAAAGTCAGGGAGCCCAGCAGGCATGGAACCACCTTAGCTGGTTGCCGACTGACGCGGAACCATGCTAGAACCGTCTTAGCCGGTTCTCGAAAGGTCGTAGCCGGTTTCGCGATGAACAGGAGGTCTCATGCCCGCACTTGGCCACCTCGATCCGGTCTTCACGCCCGATCCCGTCGACGTGCAAGCATTCGAAGCCCACGCGACCGACGCCGTCCTCGACGATCTACGTGCGCGGCTGGCCGCAGCGCGGCTACCGGAGGCCGAGACGGTCTATCGCGCCGCCCCCGACCCTCGCAGATGGGAACAGGGCGTTCCGCTCGCCGACCTCGTCGACGTCGTGAACTACTGGCGCACCGGGTACGACTGGCGGTCGTTCGAAGCGCGCCTCAACCGGATCGGCCAGTTCCGCACGACCATCGACGATCTGGGAATCCACTTCCTGCACCGCCGATCCGAGCGCGCAGATGCCACTCCCTTGATCTTGACGCACGGCTGGCCGGGCAGCATTGCCGAATTCACCGATGTAATAGACGAGCTGGCAGATCCGAAAGACGCGGACACGCCTGCGTTCCACGTCGTGGCCCCGTCGCTACCAGGCTTTGGTTATAGCGACAAGCCGGCCACCACGGGGTGGGGAACCGAAAAGATCGCGGCCGCGTGGGTGCAACTCATGGACAGGCTCGGCTACAGCAAGTTCGTAGCCCACGGCGGCGACTGGGGAGGTGTGATCACCACGGTCCTCGGCGGCAGGTTCCCGGCGCATGTTCTCGGCATCCACACCACGCTCGCGGAGGCACCGCCCGGGTTGACAACGGAAGGGCTGACGGCGACCGAGCGCGAATGGACGGAGGAAACCCGCGATTTCTGGAGCGGATCGCCGACGCGCCACCGCGCGGCGTACGCGAAGCAGCAGGCGACCCGACCGCAGACCATCGGCTACTCGCTCGTCGACTCACCGGTCGGGCTTCTCGCCTGGATCCTCGACAAGTTCGCCGAGTGGAGCGATACCGAGGACAGCCCGTTCGAGACGATTTCCAGAGACCGCATTCTCGACGACGTCACCCTGTATTGGCTGACGCGGACCGGCGCGTCGTCGGCCCGCATCTACTACGAAAGCCATGGTGGCGTCAACTCGTTCGACCCCGAACTTCGGGTCGACGTCCCGTCAGCGATCACCGTGTATCCCCGCGACATCGAGAAGTGCCCACGCCCCTGGGCACAGGAGCGGTACCGACAGATCGTCCGATGGAACTCGCCCGAAACCGGCGGACATTTCCCCTCACTCGAGGTACCCGAGTATTTCGTCAAAGACCTGCAAGAAGGCCTTGCAGCGGTGCTGGACGCCAATCGGTGAACGCGACCGGGGTGCCGAGCGCGCAGGACCATGAAGCCCTGAGCGCCAACCGAGGCACCACGGCCCCGACACCGACGGGGCGCGGTTACGAACCCGCGCCCCGCTTGCACGCCGTCCGGTGATCACCGGACGCGCATGGTTCGGGATCGACTATTTCGCCGGCGCCGGAGAGTTGATGGTGGTGAAATACTGCACTGCGGCCATGATCGCGACCGGCGCGGTAACCAAGAGCTGGCCGGCCACCGTACCGAGAGCACCGATAGCGATCACACCGCCAAGGCAACCGATGGCGGCGGCGGGAATGAACGCCCCGAACAATCCAACGATCGCGGCGGCAGCAACGGTGGCGCCGGCGATACCACCGAGCACGCATCCGACGGCGGCGCCTCCGAGACCACCGACAAGCGTGCCGACGGTCGCACCCATCGTGATAGTGCTCGTCAACCGGGTCCAGGCCGCCTGCTCCCGATCGTATTCGCTCTTCCAGGGCGCCTGATTCTCGTACGGCAGTGCCACCGGTCGGTAGGCGGCATGCTGCAGATCGAACTCCGGTGTCAGGATCGCCCTACGGCCGACGACGCGAGCCGCGATCGGAAAGACGAAATCGTCGACACGGAAAGACAATTCGCTACCGGCCACCACCGTGCCGGTCGCGGCGCGGACGGTCAGGACATTACCGTCGACAGCCATCCACCCAGCATCGGTATCGATAATCGTCGAAGCGCCGTCCACTCTGGCGGAGTAGCCCACGGCATCGGAAGCGCGCGGAGCCTCGGCACCCGCCGGAACACAAGCGATACACAGCGTACCGACAATCAGCGTCGCCGCGGTGATAGTTTTCCTCATCAGGGGTTTCCTCTTCTTCTCCCCCAGGGCCTCGTCGCCCCGGGTTGCTCTTCATGCCACGAGGGGGCAACGGCTTGTTCGTGGTCGGGGAAGCCGCGCGCAGAGGAAGCAGGCCACCATCCCGATGAAACTCATCGCCGGCGCGACGCGGGCGCCCGTGGCGCCACCGTGTCCGCCGGACCGCAGGCGACGGCCGTGCTCGGGCGGGCAACTGCGCATTGTGGCTGTCGGCAAGTTTGGTGCGGTGCGCGGCGCCGATGTCGCGATACCAGCCGACGAGGTCGGGCCGGTCGATGCTGCCCGGGTCGACCACTGTGGCCGGGTCCTCGCCGCGGAGCAATCGCTTGATCGGCACTTCCAGCTTTTTCCCCGTCCGGGTGTGCGGGATGCCGGGTGCGGAGATGATCTCGTCGGGTATGTGCCGCGAAGACGCGTGCCGACGGATTGCCTCCGTGATGCGCCGTTGTAACGCCTCGTCGAGATCGACTCCCTCGACCGTCGTCACGAACAGCGGCATCCAGTAACTCCCGTCGTCCTGTTCGACGCCGACTACGAGAGCCTCCCCGACTTCGTCGAGCTCCTCGACAGGTTCGTAGATGTCGGCGCTGCCCATGCGCACGCCGTGGCGGTTCAAGGTGGCGTCCGATCGGCCGTGGATGATCACGGAACCACGGTCGGTGATGGTGATCCAGTCGCCGTGGCGCCACACGCCGGGAAAGGTGCTGAAGTACGCGTCGCGGTAGCGGGCATCGTCCGGATCGGCCCACAACCGCACAGGCATGGACGGCATCGGACGTCGCACCACCAGTTCACCGACCGTGTTCCGCACGGATTGCCCATCAGGTCCCGCCGAGTCGAGGGCCACCCCGAGGCACGGTGCCGACAGTTCACCCGCCCACACCGGCGTGGTGGGCGAGGCGCCGACAAAGGCCGTGACTACGTCGGTCCCACCGCTGCTGGATGCCACTTGGACCCGGTGCCCGAGGTGGTCGGCGACCCAGCGATGCAGGTCGGCCGGCAACGGCGATCCGGTGACTCCGAGCCGGGCCAGCGACCGCAGGTCGTGCTCCCGGAACTCGACACCGGCTTCGCGGCACGACGCCAGGTACCCGGGACTGGTGCCCAAGATGGTGACATGTAAGCGGGATGCCAGTTGCCACAACGCATTCGGATCGGGAAACGCGGGGCTACCGTCGTAACACACTACAGTCGCTCCCACCAGGAGTGCGCCGACGAGGGAGTTCCACATCATCCAGCTCGGCGTCGTATACCAGAGGACGCGGTCCCCCGCACGCAGGTCCTGGTGGAGCGCGGACTGTTTCAGCTGCTCGAGAACGACTCCGCCGTGCCCGTGCACCAATCCCTTCGGTCGGCCGGTGGTTCCCGACGAGAACAAGACCCACAGGGGGTGATCGAACGAGACCCGCAACGGAACCAGTGCGGCCTCACGGCTGGTGGCAGACGACCAGGAAATCGCTCCGGGCACCGATGCCGGGTCGCCGACGACCACCGTCGCGGCCAAAGTCGGCAGGGCGGCGCGCAAGCCCGCGACGTCGGCGGCACGATCAATGAGCCGACCGCCGTGTACCGACCGGGTCGCGGTGATCAGCACAGTCGGCTCGAGCTGCGCGAACCGCGCCTGCGCCGCAGAGCCGACGTAGTCCATGCCGCACACTGCCCAGATCGCCCCCAGGCTCGCGGTGGCCAGAAACGCCACCACCGCCTCCACCGAGTTCGGCAGGTATCCGACCACTCGGTCGCCGGGCCCGACACCCGACTCGGTCAGGGTCGCTGCGAACGAGGCGACCTGTCGGCGCAACTCGCCCCAGCTCACTTCGAGGGGCGCATCGTTCTCGGTGACTGCGATCACCGCGGTGTCGGTGTCACTTCGGCCGCGGAATACCTCGGCCGTGTAGTTCAGCGCGCTTCCCGGGAACCACACGCTGCCGGGCATCGCCTCGGTCACCACCGCGGGTTGCCCACCCGGACGGGCAGGCAATTCGAAATAGTCCCACACCGCCGACCAGAAACCGCCGACGTCCCGCACCGACCACTCCCACAGCGTCCGGTATCCACCTGTCACGTCACGGCCTGCGCGTGCGGACGCGTACCGCGCGAAGTCGGTGATCCGCGCTTGCTCCACCGCATCCGGAGATGGAACCCACAGCGGCTGATCGGTCCTGTGTTCACGGCTCCCCTCGCCGCGCCCGGTCACACCGACTCCTTCGCCATGGTCAGCTCGATCACGGCGACTGTGGTCTCGACGGCTTCGGCCGCAAGAGCTTCGAACAATGGCCGTCCGCCAGTGTCGGCGAGGGTGACGAAGAGCCTGTTCCCGCCGTTGCTGCAGCACGCGATGGGATATGCGGGACCGGTATCGAGCGCGGTGATCAGCGCATTGTCCCGGACCAGCGCAACAGCCTGTCCGGTCGTGGTCGCCACCCACACTCCCTGCGGTGTCGCCCAGATCCCGTCGGGGCGAGCGTCGGCTCCCACCAGGCCGGCGATATCGGCGTACACACGCCGGCCACCGAGCATGCCATCCGCGTCGACGGTGAAGGCGGTCAACCGTTGAGCGGCTGTCTCGGCGACGATCAGCGTGCCACCGTTATCGATGAAGGCGAGACCGTTCGGGAACTCGATGTCCTCGGCGGCGACGGTTGCTGAGCCGTCGGTGGCGACCCGGAGCAGGCGACCCGGCACGGGCGGTTCACCCAGGTGCGCGGCGAAGCCGACGTCATCGACATACAGATTGCCCTGCCGGTCGCCGACGAGGTCTCCGAGCGGGCCGGTGGCCAGGGTGCTGAGGTCCGCGTAGGTGGTGAACCGCTCACCGGACCAGACGCCGATGCGCCTCTCGTGCATCATGGCCGCGGTGAGCCGGCCGTCGGGCAGGAACCACAACCCGTTGGATGGGGAGTCCAGCTCCGTGGCCTTCCAGGTCCCGTCGTCGTCCGTCCACAACCTGCTTTTCTGGGTGTCGGACAACCACAACGCGCTTCGATGCCAGCGTGGGCCTTCGCCCCAGGCCATCCCGGTGGCGTACTGCTTCACGCGTTCACCTCCTGGATCGACACGATCCGAGCCAGATCATTCGTCGCCGTTTCCAGCTCTGCCGTGTCGCTCGCGAGGGCAAAGGTGTAGCGGTCCGGGCGGACGATTGCCGCGGTCGCCGAGTGTGTGGCCAACCACGTGTCGACGGACGATCCGGTGTCGGTGACGACCGCGATGCCGAGTCGCTGCCACAGATCCGCGATCTCGGCCGATACGGCGTCGGTCACAGCTCGGCGGCCGACGACGGCAAAGTTGTATCCGGTGACATCGTCGAGCGGACGATTGCCGCGGTCGCCGAGTGTGTGGCCAACCACGTGTCGACGGACGATCCGGTGTCGGTGACGACCGCGATGCCGAGTCGCTGCCACAC
>NZ_JBSGCA010000031.1:0-15105 GCF_053601535.1 Nocardia sp. NPDC004718 | reverse complement strand
CAGATCCGCGATCTCGGCCGATACGGCGTCGGTCACAGCTCGGCGGCCGACGACGGCAAAGTTGTATCCGGTGACATCGTCGAGTCGCGCGCCGTCCGCGGCCCGGGGCTGGGGGCTCAACCGGCCGACCGCCTTACCCGGTCGCTCGACGAGTCCGGGCCCCAAGGGCAGCCGGAACGGCTCGAGGGTTTGCGGTTCTACCAGTTCCGGGTGGTTCCCCGTGGTTCCGAACGACTCGATGAGATTGGATTGCCGCGCGGATTCGACAATGTACGGGCGGACGTGCGCGGCGCGCTCGCTCTCATAGGTATCGAGCAGGCTCTCCGGCCCGGTGCCTTGGGCAACGGCGGCGAGTTTCCAGGCCAGGTTCGCGGCGTCTCGGAGTCCGGAGCACATGCCTTGTCCGAGCATCGGTGGCATCTCGTGTGCGGCGTCACCGGCGAGGAGCAGTCTTCCTGATCGCCAGCCGCGCACGAGCCGGGCGTGCCACTCGTAGGTGCCGGTGCGCATGATGCGGTAGCTGCCCGGTTCGATCCAGCGGCTGAGCGCGTCATACACCGACTGTGGGCGTTCGAGTTCCGCGGCGTCGTCGCCGTCCTGAAGCATGAATTCGAAACCGCAGCATCGGCGGGAAGATCGGCACGTAGGTCACGGGGCGCTGTCCCTGGCACAGGATGAAACCTCTCGTCGGGGACAGTGCCGGGGGGTGCTGGAACGGATGGATGTCGATGATGAGGGAGCGCTGTGTCCCCTGAAGGTCCTCGATTTCCGCGCCCATCGCCTGCCTCACGAACGAGTTCGCGCCGTCGCATCCCACAACATAGGCCGCTGTCAGCGCCGTCACCCGGCGTGTCGCGCTGTCGGCTATCGTCACGGTTACCGCACCGGTGTCCTGCTCGAGCGCGGTGACCGTCCAGCCGAACCAGAGATCTACATTCGGGTCACTCGCGAGCAGACCACGCAGCCGGGACTCGAAGTCGGGTTGGTGGAACTGGTAGTCGGTGCGCCATCCCTGGCCGGATTCCTCCCTCGGCGTGGCGAATTCGAGAAACGGCGTGCCGTCCGGCCGTTGCAGAGTCCACCCGGCCTGGCGCAGGAACTGCTGCTCCATATCGGCCGCACCCAGCGTCTGCAGGGTGCGCATCGATTCGTCGTCGAGGTGGGTGGCGCGCGGATGGTGGCAGACGATCCGGTTCGGATCGATCGCGGCGACCCGCAACCCCTTCGCGCTCAGCAGCCTGGCGAGGGCCAGTCCGACCGGTCCGCAGCCCACGACAGCGATGTCGTATGTGTCCATGATCGTCTCTCTCATCGTGCCGGTTCGGCCGGCTCGTCAGTCGACCGCATGACATGGTTATCCCCGTTGTGCTGCAGGGGTTTTCGCGAGCGAAGGGCAAGAGTAAGAACCGCGCCGAGCAGTGCCGGTATCGCGAAGAGCACGAAGTTCCACCTCGGTGCGAAGTCGGCGGCGAGTATCCATCCGCCGAGGGTGGGGCCGGCGATAGCGCCGATGCGGCCGAGTCCCAACGCAACACCGATCGCGCTGGCCCGGGCATGCGCCGGGTAGGTACGCGAAATGTAGGTGTTGATCAGCCCTTGCACACCGAGCGCGCCTGCGCCGCCGATCATCACGATGGCGTAGAGAATCGCTGTCGGCGACTTGATGCTCAGCCCGACGACGGCGCAGACGGCGACGACGAAACAGGCGATGATGGGTCCGTTCGACCCGATGCGGTCGGCGAGCACCGCTATCACCAGCCCTCCGACGGTCGCTCCGAAGTTGAGCAGCATGAGGAAGGTCAAGGAGGAACCCAGTGGATAGTCCGCCGACTGCATCAACTGCGGTAACCAGGTGTTGATCCCGAAGATGAGCAGGAACGAACAGATCACCATGCCACAGAACAGCACTGTCGTTCCCAGGAACGGTGACCGCAGCACAAGGCGCATTCCACCGTTGCGGAGAGCATTCGGCGCTTCGGCGTCATTGCGTAGATATGCCGGTGATTCGGGCAGCCAGCAGTAGGCCATCGGCACTAGCAGCACCCCGACGCAACCGCCGACGAGGTACTCGAGCCGGAAATCGTGTCCGTGCAGGAATGCGTTGGCCACCATGGCGGCCAGTGATCCACCGATCGTGATGCCGCACTGCACGATCGCCGCACTCAGGTTCTTTCGCGCTGCGGGTGCCAGCTCGAAGATCAGCGGTCCCATCGCAGGGTAGACCGCGCCGACCCCGAGGCCGACGATGAATCGGTCGATGCCGAACAGTTCCGGGGTGGGAGCGAATACGCACGCGAACATTCCCAGGGAGACGACCACAAGGCTGACCAGCGTGGTGCGTCGTCTCCCGTATCGATCGGTGAGCTGGCCGACGAGTAGGGCGCCGACCAACATTCCTACGGGTGTGAGGCTGCCCAGCACACCGAGCTCCGACAGGGAAAGGTGCCACCGCTCGTAGCGGAGCAACAGCGGCGTCGTCGCGCCGAAGGCGACGAGGTCGTAGCCTTCCAGTGTCATCACCGCCAGCCCGATCGCCAGGGCCTTCCACGGTAGGGACGACACTTCCCCCGGTGATTCGCCGGCGCTCACGCCGGGTTGTGATGTGCCCACGTACGGATTCCTTCGTTGCTCGGGCCACGGTCTTTTCGTGACACGCCTACAGGTGCAGCACTCGTCCGGCGTTGCCGTGGCCGATCTTTGCGCGGTCGGTGTCGCTGATCGGGGCCTGTTCGAGGAACCGGACGGCCTCGGCGGTGTCTTCGTATGGGTAGTCGACGGCGAACATGATGGCGTCGGCACCGATCGCCAGGACGGCGCCGGCGAGTGCCGCCGGTGAGCAGACGCCGCTGGTGGTGATCAGGATGTTGCTGCCGAAGTACGCCGACGGCTTCCGGGCGAGTGTTCGGTCTGCCTGTGGGGCGTAGCGCGAGTCGAGCCGCGCGAGCTGAAACGGCAGGAACTCGCCCATGTGACCGAGGATCACCTTGGCCCGGGGATGGCGATCGAAGACCCCGCCGAAAACGATCCGGAGGGCATGCCCACTCGTCTCTGCGCCCCAACTCCACAAGGGGCCTTGCAGTTCCGGACGACCGGCGAGCACACCCCACGGTTCGGCCGGCGGGGCGCCCGGGTGCAGGTACAGCGGCACGTCGAGCTCCTCGAGGACGGCCCACACAGGGTCGTATCGCGGATCGTCGAGATAGATGCCTTGGGTGTGGTCATTGACGAGTGCTCCGCTGAGCCCGAGTGAACCGACAGCACGGCGGAGTTCGGCCGCGGCGGCCTCGGGGTCCTGGAGTGGCACCGCGGCCAGGCCGCGGAATCGGGTCGGGTGAGCGGCTATCACATCGGCAAGGTGGTCATTGGCCAAGCGGGCGTCCGTGACCGCTTGCCGGGCGTCGGTCACACCCTGGATACCGGGGGCGGTGAGCGACAGCACTTGGATGTCGATGCCGTGCCGGTCCATGTCGGGCAGCCGGTAGGTCGTGTAATCGCACAGTCGCTTCACCCAGTCCTCAACCCAGTGGGCGGCCGTGATCGTCTTGGGGGCCGGGTACCTGCCCAGCAGTTCGGGGATGGCGAAGGCTTCTTCTATCGCGATGAGGCCCAAGGCATTTGCCTTTCTCTGTCGGGTAGCTCTCAGCTATTTTCCGTGTGTGCGCCGGTCATGTGCGCGGCGAGGTCTTCGGGGTTGATGAACGACGGAGGCGGCGGTGGCCCCCATTCGTAGAGTGAGCGGAGGCCCTCGAACGACCGTGGAGTCCAGAGCTGGTCGTCGACGATGGCATCCATGTCGGAGTAGTACTCGGAGAAATTCCCCGCGGGATCCTCGAGGTACCAGAAGAAGTTCGACCCGATGTGGTGCCGGCCCAATCCCCAGACATGGCGTTCCGGGTGCTCGGCGAGCATGCTCATCGCGCCCCTGCCGACGTCGTCCACATCGGACACTTGCCAGGAGGTGTGGTGCAGGAAGTTGATCGGCGCCTGCTGTACCAGCACGTTGTGGTGATCGGTGGAGCACCGCAGAAACGCCGCCCGCCCGGGCACCACATCGCTGACCTTGAAACCGATTCCGTCCGTGAAGAACCGCTGGGTCGACGCTTGCTCGACGGTCCCGATCACGACATGCCCAAGTGCGAGCGGTCGCACCGGGTACGTCCGCGACAGCGCGGGCGCCCGGGTATCGGCTCGATCCAATCGGCCGGGCCCGTTGTAACGGGTAGCCGGTACTGGTGTCCGCACCAGCCGTGGCTCGACGATGACTTCGACCGCGATGTCGGCAATCGGCTCCCGGGCGTGCAGGGTGCCCGCGTCCCATTGGACGGGTACGTCCAGCCTCTTCAGAGCAGCGGCGATGCGGCCGAGGTCGTCGGTGTCGTCGACGGAGATCGCCATACCGAGCAAACGGCGGACCGGCGAGGGCGCGAGCACGAATTGCTCGCCGCCTTCGACCGTGGCGAACCTGGCTGGAGCGATCTGTTCCAGTCCGAAGTCGGTGTAGTAGTCGGCTGTTCGGGTGACGTCAGGGACGCCCACGGTCAGCGACTTCAGCCTGTGCAGTGCCATGGAACTGCTCCTCTCACGCGGCGACGCAGGTCTGGCGAAGCTGCCCGATGCCCTCGACCCGGGTCACGACCTGGTCGCCGGGGCGGAGGTAGCGCTGCGGGGTGCGGGCATGTCCGACACCGGACGGCGTGCCGGTGAAGATCAGGTCGCCGGGGAGCAACGGGCACACCGCCGAGAGGCGGGCGATCAGCTCAGCGACCGGAAAGACCATCGACGACGTGCGTGACTTCTGCACAATCTCGTCGTTGATCAGGCACTCGATCGACAGATCGTCGGGGTCGGCGAACTCATCGACGGTCACCAGGGCCGGTCCCGTCGGGGCAAACCCCGGGAACGACTTGCCCAGCGAGAACTGCGGAACCGGCCCAACGGACTGCACGGCCCGCTCGGAAAAGTCCTGCCCCACAGTCAATCCCGCCACATGGCCCCACGCGTCCTCGGCCGCGACCCGCTCCGCGCGGCGGCCGATCACCACCACGAGCTCCGCCTCCCAGTCGACGAACTCGCTGGGCAGCCTCAGTTGGGTCTCCGGGCCCGTGAGGGAGGTGAGGAACTTGGTGAAAGTGGCCGGCGACTCCGGAATCCCGAGTCCGGCCTCAGCTGCGTGGTCACGGTAGTTCAGCCCGATGGCGAACACCTGCCGCGGCGTCGGCGACGGGCTCCCCGCAGGCCCCGCGGGCGCGACCGGTCCATCGGGCTGCGCGTGCGCCCACTCCACGAAGGCCGCCCACCGCTCGAATACAGCGAGCGGATCGGCTGGAAACCGGCCACCGCTCGCCTGCTCGACGTCGATCACCTTGTCGCCCGAGACCAGGCACATCCGGCCCGACCGCGTTGTCGTTCTCATCCTCTGCGTCCTTCCGCTGTTCTCCACCAAGTGAACACCCAATTATCTCGACAAGTCAACAAAATCTCGAGATTTTTTGGGTAATACGTGATCAGGTACGATTTACGACATGGCCCACGCTCCCAGCACGACCCGTGTCGAGGACGTCTACCTGCGCCTGCGCGCGGATATCCTCAACGGTCGCCATGAACCCGGATCTCGGTTGCGCGTGGAAGCTCTCAAAGGCGACTACGATGCCAGCAGCGGCGTGCTGCGCGAAGCACTCCCCCGGCTCGTGGGCCAGGGGCTCGCCACTTTCGCGCCGCAGCAAGGGTTTCGGGTGGTCGACGTCTCCCCCGCCGACCTTCGGGACCTCACCGAAGCGCGGGTGGTCATCGAAACGCACGTAGTGCGCGAATCTCTGACACACGGGACCGTCGAGTGGGAATCCGATCTGCTTGCGGCTCACCACAATCTGGCGCGCACGCCGTACATCGACGCGAACGGCGCGATCAATGAACGTTGGCTCAGCGCACATTCGCGGTTCCACCAGGCCCTCTTGGAGGGTTGTCCCAACCGCAAGCTGCGGCAGACCGCAACCCAGTTTCGTGACTCCGCCGAGGTCTACCGATGCTGGGCCCGCGAACCGACCGAACACAGTGACCGGGATGTCGCCGCAGAACACAGGCTGCTCTGCGAACGCGCTATCGAGCGGGACATCCCGGGCACTGTCGAAGCGCTCCGCGACCACATCGAGCTCACCACGAAGTTGCTGCTCGAGGCCTACCAGGGCGCGTGATCCCGGCCTCGGTGATCGTCGGTCGACGACGCGATCCGCCGAAGTGGGCATGGCCCCTCCTGCCAGACCGCGTTATGCCCGCCGCCCGCCGTCGACCGACAACGCGATCCCGGTGACGAAGGACGCGGCGTCCGAACAGAGCCAGACCGCCGCCGCGGCGGCCTCTTCCGGCGTCGCCAGCCGACCCAGCGGCGTGGTCGACGCTTGCATCGCGATCATGTCGATGCCCGGGGCACTCGCCGCCACCTGCTCGAACCCGGGCGTGAGGGTCGGGCCCGGACAGACGGCATTGACCCGAATGCCGTTGGGCGCGTAGTCGACCGCCGCAACCTTGGTGAGCCCGACAATGCCATGCTTGGCGGACACGTAGGCGGGCGCGGTCGGAATCGCATACAGGCCGCCGTTGGAGGCGATATTGACGATCGCGCCGCCGCTTTTCAGCAAGGGCAGTTCGTATTTCATGCACAGGAACGTCCCGGCCAGGTTGACCTGCACCACGCGTTCGAACTCGTCCAATCTCATCTGGTCGAGCCGCCGATGATGCGATGCCATACCGGCGTTGTTCACGGCGAAGTCGAGGCCACCATAGGCCGTGACCGTGCGCTCCACGGCCGCCCGCACAGAGCCTTCGTCGGCGATGTCGACGGTGATCGCCACTGCTTCTCCGTCGTCTCGACTGATCAACTCGACGGTCTCGGCCGCCGCATTCACGTCGATATCGAGCACGGCGACCGCGGCACCCTGCCGGGCGAACTCGATCGCCGCCGCGCGCCCGATCCCACTGCCGGCGCCGGTGACCAGCCCCACTTTCCGAACTGTGCCGCTGGTGAATGCTGCGCCGCTCATGCCAGCACCTCGTGGTTCGCCCAGGCGACCTTGTACGGGTGTCGCGACTGCCAGCGGTCGATGACCTCGTGCATGCCAGGTGCGGTGAACGCCTTCGCCAGCGTGTCCATATCGGCGACGCCGATCTGCACGATCGCGGTGGCGATCAGCGCCGGAATGGCCTCCTCGCCGGGGACGGGGAGATGCCGGCAGGCCGCGAACGACTGCACCAAACCGGTGTCACCCATAACCTGTTCGATATCCGCCAGATACTGATTCAAGTCGGCATCGGGCAGCGGTCGATCGAAAGAAACGATCATCGTGTGGTGGATCATGTCGCAATTCTTCGTGCCCTCGAGTGCCGGTGTCCAAGACCTATTCGACATTCGGCGATAACCTGGAGGCATGGTTGAACTGGAGACCCGCGAGCTCGAATATTTCCTCGCGGTCGCCGATGAGCTGCACTTCGGCAGGGCTGCGGTCCGGCTCTCGATCGCCCAGCCCGCGCTGTCGAAGGCGATCCGGCGTATCGAGACCCGGCTCGGCGCGCCGCTGTTCGTCCGCTCCAGCCGGCACGTCGAGCTCACTCCGGCCGGAGTGGCGCTGCAGGAACACGGGCGCCATGCGCTGAACGCAGTCGGTGCCGCCGTCCGCAACACCCGGCGCGCCGCCGACACCCAGGTCCACCTGCGGCTGGTGCTGAAGCCCGGCGGCGACGCCGGTCTGTTGTCGTCGATCCTGGCCGAGTACGCCCACCAACCCGATGCCCGCCGGGTGGACATCCTGTTCAGCGGCCCCGCCGATCGCACCGATTTCCTGCGCAACGGCCGTGCCGACGTCGGCCTGCTCTACGCACCGTTCGACGATCTCGACGGCCTGGCCCACGAGACGCTGCACACCGAGGAGCGCGTGGTCATCGTCCCGACCGGACACCGGCTGGCCGGGCGAGATTCGGTGCGATTGTCCGATCTGGAGGGCGAAACGCTGCCCCGCTGGAAAGGGGTCCCGGGCGGCGACGGCACTGGCCCCGAGGTCGCTGATGCGGTTCAGCTGTTCCACATGATCACGCTGGGCCGAATGATCGGAGTGCTACCCCGCTCACTGGTCGAACCGGTCCCGCCCGGGCTGGTGTGCGTTCCGGTGACCGACGCCCCACCCAGCAGCCTGGTCCTCGCCTGGAACGAACACGATCGCCGACCACTAGTCGCGTCGTTCGTGGCAGCGGCTTTGTCGACCAGCTCGTTGCCGAACCACGGGCTGTGGTCGACCCCGTCGCTGCAACATCGCAACTCGCCCCAGGCTCCCGGCACGACAACCTGACTGATGCACTGGCCCGCTGTGAGCCCACAGCAGACGAACGACATCGACCCCTTACGGGAATAGAACCAACGAAAAGCATCGTTGGCCGAGGTCGACACACGAACCTGCCCCTGCCGCGCTTGCGACATGTCCGCCCGCGGGTGTGATCACCCCAGGCGAACGGTGTGATCGAGCAGGTCATCTATAACACGATCAGGCCACACCAGGTCATCGACGATCGGGTACCCAGCTCAGCCTTCACGGCTGCGAGCAGTTGAATCCGCTCATACGGCGGTGTCGGTTTGGCGTTGGGCCACACCTCGCCCTCGATGTAATCGACGATCTTGTCCCACCACCATGGTGTCCCCGAATCCCCGCCATACAAGTCGGGGATCTCGGGACGTTTCATCCACCCCTGGCGTTGGTCGAGCTATCCAGCCAGTAGCAGAATCATCCGTATTGAGCGGGGTTCCAGGTACGGGTCGGCGTGTTGGTGATGATGAACAGCAATGCCTTGATCATGATGTCACCTCCTTCCTGGGGCTCGGTCGGGCGTGGACAGGGCTTGTGGGGGTACGCCGCAGGGTGAACGGCCTGGGGGTCGCGGCATTGGTCACGATCGGGCGGGTATCACCGCCGCTGATGACGCGCATAGAGGTGTTCTCGGTGAGGGCGGTGGCTGCATCGGTGACCAGATCGTGGGCGACCGCGGCGCCGGCGCAGGTGAAGGGGCCGGAACTGAAGGGCACAAATGGGCCGTGCTCGCTCGGTCGAATCCAGCGGTCGGGTTGGAATGCTCCTGGTCTGGTCCAGTGTTCGTTGTCGTGATGGAGCAGATAGGGGCTGACGGACAGCAGGTCGCCGGTCTGGAAGGGGATCCCCCCGAACTCGGCGGGATAGGGGACGGGACGGCTGACCATCCAGGAGACCGGCCGGTGCCGCAGGGCCTCACGTACCACCCAGTCGACGGGCCAAGGCCATGGTGCGCCGGGAGAGTGGAGACTGCCCAGCAGCACCGACCACGCGAGCGAGTAGCCCAGTGGTCCCACAATGGACCGGTACATCAGCACATACAGCTGCGCCACCGTTGTATCGGCGACGCCGCCGGGACAGGCACCGATCACGGCATCGAGCAGATCCCGTGGTTCGGCATCCGCACTGCGGCCGGTGGTGCTGCGCCGGTCCCGGATCTGCTCGTTCAGCGCGGTGGACAGCTTGGCGCGCAACAGCTGCGCCCGCGCCCGCTGCACCATTCGGGCCGGGCGAAGCGCGCCGACGCGTGCGTTTCGCTCCAGTAACTGCCGCAACTCGGGAGAACCATCGGGGTGCAGCAACAGGTGCGCGGTGCACCGATACACCAGCTCGACCCCCGCTGCGGGCCAGCGGGTGACGGAGGGCATTTCGATCACCGCCGCCGCCAGGGACTCGCGATACTCGGGCGTATGCGTCCGCAGAATCGCGCGCACCGCGCGGCCGAAATCGACCTGAGCAGACCGCGAAGGCAGCATAGAACCGAAGAACTCGGACTTCCCCGCATTGAAAGCGCGGTCACTCAACACCCTCAGCGCCAGACCCGTATCGCCGACACACCACCCGCCCCACGGCAGCCCGAACACTTCTACCGGGCTGGTCCGGCGCAGATTCTCGAGGAAACCCAACGGATCACGCCGGAACCGGCGCATCTCTGCAAAACCCATCGGACGGTCCTCTCATAGAGAGGGTGAGCGATTCATCAGATGTTTCGAGCGGATTTATCCACTGGCGGTGCGTACAAACGCAGATCAAGCATAGTCTCGAGTAATTTTGCAAGCGAGGCCGTGGGGGTCGACCACGAGGTGAGTACCCGGCACCGCCGGGCCTATCGAACACTGTGCCAGCAGTGATATCGGTTCACGATCGCCCGCGACGGCCGGGCAACCGGCCATCGAGGTCTAACCGGTGCAAGTCCGATCCGCTTCGGCAAGGGTTCCCGCTGCCAGGCGCGCGTACATGAACATGTCGCGGCGGCGATTGCCGACCTCCTGCCACGATCTGAGGAGCCCTTCGCATTCGAAACCGGCTCTCTCGGCAGTGCGGATCGAAGCTCGGTTCCAAGGTTCCACAAAGAGCTGGAGTCGTGGGATATGGAGCTCTTCCAGCGCCCAGGTAGCCATTGCCGCCAGAGCATGCGCGGCGACGCCATGGCCGCGGGCAGAGCGGACCACCCAGTAGCTGAGCGATGCGCGGCCTTCGTCGATGTCCTTCAACCACAGGCCGATACTTCCCAGTGGTGTGTTGTCCCGTCGCCGGACGATCACCATCGGGTATCCGGCTCGATCGGTCGCTCGTTGCCGCTCGCGTTCGACAAACCGCGTGGCGGCCTCGCGCGAGAAGGTCGCCGGATCCGTGGTTATAGGAATCAGGTCGTCGGCAGAAGCTTCCCTGACAAGCTCGAGGTCTGCCGCAGACAACGACCACGGGCGGAGTTCCAAGTCTGCGGTGGCTCTCAGATGCGGTATTTGCAGAGCATCGTCCATGGTCGGCCTCCCCACGAATATGCACAGGATATCGGCCCGGTCGCACCATTACCACTTCGATTTCCGAGTACCGCAGGCACACGCCCACCCCGCAATTCGATGGCCTCCGGCAGGCATCGGCCGGTTCACCGCGCGATACGTAGTACCGAACTCCTCGGGCTGAAAGGCGCTACTTCGATCCGGGCAATCGTCACCTCGCCCGGCGGGAAGTCGTGTTGGTGACCTCCCCTATTCGACGCGCTCGTATGCCTCCCCGGGAGTTGACGTCGGTGTGGCCGTAGTACTTCTGGACGTCGGTGCGGGCCCGGGTGCATAGCGCCTGGTATTCAGGGGTTGAGGAAGATCGGTACAGCGGTTAGCGCTAGCGATGATCTTGGTTAGGGGTCTGCCCAAGCGAGTCATATCGACGTACTTTGTTCGGCTGCGCCTGTGGAGTTCTTGTCTGATGACCAGGTCGCCGCGTACGAACGGTTCGTTGGTGACTTGACCCGTTCGGAGTTGGGAGGGTTCTTCCTGCTCGACAGCACCGCCTTGGACCTGATCGCGGACAAACGCGGCCCGCACAATCGGCTCGGCGCGGCGCTGCAGGTCGGGACGGTCCGGTTCTTGGGTCACTTCCTCACTGAGGATCCCCTCGACCCGGGCTGCCGGTGCCGCACGGGGCCGGGAGGTTGGTTCGTGGTGACGGTCAGCGGTTGAGGTAGGCGGCCAGGCCACCGAGTTCCTCGGTGGCGATGAACACCGAACGGACGTTGATGATGGCCTCTTCGACGTGGGTGGTGCAGCCCCAGGCCGAGTCGCCCCACGAATCGGCGATCTTCAGCTCGGCCGGCGCGGTGCAGCCGGCGGTGCCGCCGAGCTGGCAGTGCTCAGGGTGCGGCGTGGTGGCCTGTACGGCAGCCGCGGCTCGCATCTGGGCGGCGAGCTCGGCGGCGGCAGCGGCGCGTTGCTCGGCATCGTCGCGCAACTGGCGTTCGGCCCGTACCGCCTTGATGGTGGCCAGGCGCAGCTCCAGGTGCTGCGCGACCTGGTCGGCGAGATAGCCGAGCACGGTCGTCTGCACCTCGCTCAACTCCCGAGGCATGGCGTCGATTGCGGTAACGGTGCCGAGGTGGTGCCCGTCGGCGGTGACGATCGGGGCGGCGGCGTAGAACCGCAGCCCCAGCTCACCACGTACCAACGGATGATCGAGGGTGCGCGGATCCGTGACCGCGTCGTTGACCACGTACGTGCCCTCGGCGCAGAACGCCGACGCGCACAGTCCCGGTTCCGTGCCGACCTGCGCGACACCATCCAGTCCCTTGGCCGCGGCGAACCAGACCCGGTCGGCGTCGACGATGCTGACCGTGGCGATCGGGGTGCCGCACACCGCTGCGGCGGTCGCCGCGATGGTGTCGAACTGGCCGTCGGTTGGAGCGTCGAGGATCTCGTAACGGCGTACCGCAGCTAGCCGGGCGGGGTCGGTGAGGGCGGTTCTGTCAGCGGTGATCGACACAGTGTGGTGCTCGCTTCCCATGGGGGTGTTCAGGCCGGGATAGAGTACGTGGTTGCGGCGGTCATGCCACATCCGCTGTGACTTTCGTGATGCCGGCGCGGTCGAGGACTGGGTACACCATCGGGCGCGACACCTCGAACAGCTCCGCCAGTTCGGCGATGGTGTGCTCGCCGGCGGCGTGCAGTTCGAGCAGGTGCGCCTACCGGGCTTTCGACAGTCTCGGGGCCCGGCCCTTCAACTTGCCGTTGGCCTTCGCGATGGCCATGCCTTCGCGGCTGCGCATGCGCAGCAGGTCGACCTCGAACTCGGCGAAGGTGGCCAGGATGTTGAAGAACATCTTGCCCATCGGGTCGGCCGGGTCGTGAATCATCGTGCCCAGCTGTAGCCGGATGCTGCGGGCGGCGAGGGAGTCGCCGATGGCCCGAGCGTCGGGAACGAGCGGGCGAGTCGGTCGAGTTTCGGCACGACCAGGGTGTCGCCGGTGCGGAGTCGGATACGCGAGCGACACCAATCTGGTCGATGACAACCGCTGGTCAGCACATACACCACCGCCGTGAATACTGCCCGCTGGTCGATCGGTGCGGTCCCACCGCCTTGCGTGCGAGGGCCGAACTTCGGCAGCAGCGGCTCGGCCGGCTCCCACAACTCATCGGACACCAACCGGTTGGAGAACTCGATGACCACGACGAGACATCATGCAGCACAACGGTTTCCGACGCCCTGTAGGCATCACATCAACGTCGGATGCGGTTCCTTGATAGTGCGCGAAGGAGGTGGGTTTTCGGCAAACGTACATCTATACGCATGCCCCCGAAATATTCGGCCTGGCCTGACCCAAATCAATGGCGGCGACCACCTCCTAGTCGCGTACGCCGAAGCAGTCTGTCCGACCGGCACTCATGCTATCAACTGGCTCGAACTGCGCACCCCCAGGAGTGGTGAGTACAACTGGCTGCCGACTGCGCTTCCTGATTCTGCAATGTGAGACATGGTCTTGACGACGGGGACCGGCACGTGGCCAGGATTTGTCTATATCAGCGGACCGGCGCGCTGCGCCCGAATTGTGGAGAGTTTTGCTACGGATGGGGTGCGAGGTCGATACGGACGTTCTCGTTGTTGCTGATCACGAATACTCGGTCGTGGTTGGCCTTCGTCCACTGGTGCGGGATCAGGAAGAAGCGGTCAGGAGTGCGCGCCAGTAGTAGGAGCCCGCTGTAGGCGTAGCGGTATTTCTCCCCGGGTGTGGTGATCGGGAGGACTTGGGAGCCGCCGCCTTCGATCGCGAGCCGGTCGACGCTGAGTAGCAGGACGACCGGACGTGCGCCGAAGCCGGTCTCGACGGTGAGGCGGGCGTCGCGGATGGCGCGCTGATGGGCGTAGGAGCCGACTGCCCACGAGAAGCCGAGGAAACCTAAGCCCAGTAGGGCCAGGATCGGTAGCCATGGCGTGGAGTGTGTGCGTCTGCGACCGGCGCTAGGGCGGCTGAAAATGCGGGGATAGGTTTCCCGCAGCGCGATGGCGTACCCGAGGAGTGAGACCGCCGCGATAAGCATGATCGGCATGTATGAGCCGAGCCACGGCGGTAGCCGGTCGCGGACGATGACCAAAAGCGCGAAGCCTGTGGCCAGGATGGCGCCGCTGGTCAGGATGGCCATAGTCCAGCGCCGGAGCGTGGCGAGGGGTCGTCGGCTGCGGACGGCAACGGCAAGCGGAACTGCTCGAAGCGCGTAGCAGGCGAGGACGATCAGCAAAACGATGGTCACGGGCCAGTAGCTACTGGTGAGGCTGCCGATGACGTAGTCGGGGGTGGACAAACCGAGCATCCCGACGTCCACGCCGAAATAGCCGTACCAGGCGCGGGTGTACACCATGCCGAAGTAGTAGAGCACCGCGGCGATCACCGCGCCCTGCGAGGCGATGGCGCCCGCGGCGGTCAGCGCTCGACGAAGACTATGCGGGCCAGTCGAATCGGCCTCGTCCCCACTCATCGAGAGGGCTCACTGGTCGTCACTGGGGGCGGCGCAGTAGTTGTCGTGATATCGACTCCAGTGCCCGGCCTGCCCGGAAGAATCGGAACCGTCGGTGGCACGTTTGTGGGCGGGGTGGTGGGGATGATGACCCCGGTCGTGCTGCTTGCCACGGAGATCGACACGGTTGAGGGGATCACCAGCCCGGTCTCGGAGGATACGGACGGAGTAGCTGACAGGATCGAGCTAGCGGTCGCCGAGTCGGGTGAGGTGGTCACCGCGCTGGACGTCTCCGATTCCGGGGCGGTTGTGGTCGGAGAAACTGTGGTCGGTGAATCGGGCGACCCACACGCGGCCAGCCCACCGATCAGCAAGCAGGAACAGACCACAACAAGCTGCGATACCGATCGCATCAAGCCCTCCTCGGACAGTGGAGAACAGCACAAGTATTTCACAGAACCATTGCGTGAGTGCAGTTTTGGATTCGAACCAAATCGTTGGCGAAGAAGCGCCTCGGGCCGCCTCGCAACGAGGAACGTCACCTTCCAGTCTCCCAGTTGCCCATCTTATGCGTGTCCTGCCGAGGGCACAGCGTTTGGACAGGTCACAGGCTTGATTTTCGGATAGCCACCGCTTCGGAACTCGGCCGGTGTCAGCGCTCTTCGAAAATCGAAGAGCATCGACACCCGGGTACACAGCGAGTACGCAGAAGCGAAACGGGACTGCCCTCGGTTTGGTTGACTCCTGACCTGTGAGGATTGCTCCTCGCTGGAAGGATGTCCCCCATGCCGAAGCCGTATCCCGAAGAGTTC
>NZ_JBSGCA010000030.1:0-88234 GCF_053601535.1 Nocardia sp. NPDC004718 | reverse complement strand
GCGGTGTCCGAGGCCGCGCCGAACGGCAACGCCGCGGTCACCGCGGCGGCGGCATCGCGCGCGGCCCTGCGGCCGCGCCAGCCCAGCGAAGGCTTGCCCTCGGTGTCGGCGGCGGTGATCATCAGTCCGCCGAGCAGCCCGAGATCCTTGAGGAACGCGTTGCGCTTCGCCGACTTGCGGGCGGGATCTTGTTCGTTCCAGAAGTCCTGCTCGGTGACGGCCGCGGGCACGACGGTCGCGGCGAGCACCAAAGCGGCCAGTCGCGGTGCCTTGCCGAGGGCCAGCAGGACGCCGCCGCCCACCTGAGCGAAGGCGTTGACCTGCACGACGGTCGACGGATTCGATGGCAATTTCGCGGCGACCTCTGCGGGTAGCTGTCGGTGTCCCCGCTCCAGCAGTGCGTTCGCGGACTTCACCCGCTCGTCCGGGTGCCGCAGCGTATCGACCCCGTCGACCACGAACACGGTGGCCAGTAGCGGCCGGGCGAGTCGGCGCAACAACATGACAGAACCCCTTCCCTCGATGGCATCACAATCCGGATTCCCGCGCGACTCGTGACCAAACAAGCCGGTCCGCCGCCCGTGTGAAAGCGGACTCATCCGGGTAACAGCTAATCGAGGAAGATCGATCCAGGGGGTGAAGGCGCCGCCGCACCGCTCGTTCTCCCGCTCCTGCTCCGCCGGAAGGTATCTGCTGTGAACACCCATACGGCCACAACGGCTTTCGATGCCGTCGTCGCCGAGTTGCCCGCCGCGCCGAAGTGCACGTTCCGCTTCGATTCCGTGCCATGCCGTCACCGCGCGGAATGGTTCATCCGTAAACGGTCCTGCTGCCATCCGGCGGGTGTGGATTTCCTCTGCGAGACCTGCCATACCCGCATCCACTGGATGCTGGACATGGGCATGGTGTTCGAATGCGCCGGATGCGGAGTGCGCTCGGCCAGTTTCGCCGAACTGTGCCCGACCATGGCTCCGCTCTGAGTGCGGCTCAGCGGCCGCCGGACTGCTCGCGCGCCGGGACATCGGTCGCGGCCAGGAAGCCGGTGATGATCGATGCGACCCGCTCCGGAGCCTCCACCATCGGAAGATGACCGCAGTCCGGTAGTTCCACCGCCGTGTGCGGGCGCAGCTTGCGGTTCAGCCGTCCGCCCGCCTTCGCCGACAGGATGCGGTTGCGTCGCCCCCAGATAGTGCAGATCGGCGGAAAACCGGCGGGCGGCTCGAAGGTGTCCAACGCGCGATAGGACGGAAAATCCTGCACCAAGCCGTGCAGAGCTCGCAGCCTGCCCCGATCGGTCCAGTGCGCCCGCACGCGCGGCTCGTGCTGAGTGCGCAGGCGCCGGCCGCGGGGGCCGAGCTGATTGCCCACGATCAGCGAGACCACCGGGTCCGGCAGGCTGATCCGGCGGGCCAGCGGCGCCAGCGGCAGCCGCGCGTCCAGCCAGGCCAGGCCCGCCGACTGTCCCGAACTCACGGTGTCCAAGGTGAGCGGATTGATCAGGACGAGCGCGCGCACCCGGTCGGGATGACCCATGGCGTAGCGCAGCGAGGTGGCGCTACCGAGACAGTTGCCGATCAGCACCACGTCGGTGACGCGTTGGGCGTCGAGGAACGCCGTGAGCATGTCGACGTAATCGGTGAGGCGGTAGCCGGTCGCGGGCTGGTCGGACTGCCCGTAGCCGGGCAGGTCGAGCGCGAAGACCTCGTGCTCGTCGCGCAGCGCCGCGACCTGGTCGTCCCAGATGCGACGTTGCGTGCCCGCGTTGTGCAGGAACACGACGGGAGACCCGCTGCCCGTGCGGTCGAAGACCACGGACCTGCCCCGATGTTCGAATACGTCCACGCTGACTCCCTACGAACCACCGGCGAGCGAACCGCCGGGTAGCAGCGATTTTACGTGGACGGACCGGACCGAGCGGGCGGTTGGACTATCCGGTGGCGGTCGACGCGCGCAGGAAACGGCCGGTCCGCCGGGTGCCGAGTTTCGCGGCGGGCGCGCCGTCGCCGAATACCGGCACGCCGCCGACCAAGACCACGGTGACCGTCTCGTCGTTGCGGTTCACCATGCGCGACAGGTTGTCGAAGGGGGCGATGGGGGATTCGTGGTAGGCGTCCAGCGAATCGTCCAGGCGAGCCGCATCGAGCACGACGACGTCCGCTCGGTCGCCCACACGCAGATGTCCGGCGTCCAGGCCGTACCAGTCCGCGAGTTCGCCCGTGAGCCGGTGCACCGCCTGTTCCGGCGACAGGAACGGGCGGCCCGCGTTCGCGGCGTCGCGCACCCGGCGCAGGAAGCGGAGCCCGAAGTTGTAGAACGCCATATTGCGCAGATGCGCTCCCGCGTCGGAGAAGCCCAATTGCACGCCGGGGTCGGCGGCCAGCCGATCGAGCACCTCGGGTCGATGGTTGGAGATCGTCGTGCGCCAGCGGACCTTGCCGCCGTGTTCCACCACCAGGTCGAGGAACGCGTCCACCGGGTGCGTGCCGCCGCGCTCCGCGCCCACCTCGCCGAAGGTCTTGCCGATCACGCTCGCGTCCGGGCATTCCACGATCTGCGCATCGAAGAAATCACGGTGCCACACCCGTGGACCGAATTTCTTGTCGTAGTCCTTGCGGAAGCGGCGCCGGTACTGCCGGTCGCGCAGCAGTTCCCGGCGCTTGTCCACTTGGTCGGCGAGGTGCAGCGCTTCGGCGCCGGAACCGAACTCCTCGAACACCACGAGGTCGATGCCGTCGGCGTAGACCTCGAACGGCACCGGAAGGTGTTGCCAGCGGAAATCGCCGCCCAGCGCGTTGAGCACCCGCGCGATCAGCGGGAAAAGGTACGCGATGCCGGGAATGGCCTTGAGGTCGGCGGCCGAGAGCAGGCTGACCTTCAGCGGCTTGCGAAAAAGGCCGAGGCTACCGGCCGCCATCGTCACCAGGCTCTGCGGGCGGGACACGTCGGGTCCGCCCTGTAGTGCCCGCCCGCGCCTGCGCAAGATGGCGTTTAGCCTGCGCCGTTCCCGGGTGGTCGCGTAGGTGGACGGCAGGGTGCGCGATCGGCACACCGCACCGTCGAGTTTGTCGAACAGCAGCTGCTGGGAGGACATGCCGACGAACCCGGCGTCCAGCGCCTCGGTCAGCTTCGCCTCCATCCCCGCCAGTTCGGCGGCATCGGGCCGGACGTCCTTGCGGGTCGCGCGCTCCAGACCCATTTCCGCGGCGCGGATGTCCGAATGCCCGATGAACGCGGCGACATTCGGGCCCAGCGGCAGTTGTTCCAGGGCGGCCGCGTATTCGTGCGCCGAGCGCCAGGTCTTGTGCTCGCCGACCGCGGCGAGGACGTGCTTGCGCGGAATCGCCTCGACCCGTGCGAACAGGTCGCCCGCGTCGGAGGCCTCGACGTGGACGGTCGACAGCGAGCACGAGCCCAGCAGGACCGTGGTGATGCCGTGGCGCAGCGATTCGGTCAGCGCGGGATGCTGGAGCACCTCCACGTCGTAGTGGGTGTGGATGTCGAGCATGCCCGGGATCACCCATTTCCCGGTGGCGTCCACGATGTTCGGACAGTCGGGGTCCTCGATCGGGTCGGCGGAGACGGTCGCGACGCGCCCGTCGCGGATGCCGAGGTGCCGGATCGCCGAGGGCGCGCCGGTGCCGTCGAACCACCGGCCGTTCGCGATGATGGTGTCGTACATGGCTTTACACCTCGAGATCGGCGCGTATGACCTTGCCGGTCGCGTTGCGCGGTAGTGCGGTGGTGGTGAGCCGCCAGCGGGCGGGCACCTTGTAGTAGGCGAGCCGCTCGGCGGTGAACGCGCGCAGCTCCTCTTCGCTGGTCGCCGTGGCGCTTTCGACCACGACCACGGCGGCGACCTGCTGTCCGAGGTCGGCGTCGGGTACCCCGAGCACCGCGCACTCGCGCACCGCGGGATGCTCCTCGAGGCACTGCTCGATCTCCGTGGGATAGACGTTCTCCCCGCCGCGCAGGATGAGATCCGAACGACGCCCGGACAAGCGCAGCCTGCCGTCCTCCAGCACCCCGATATCGCCGGTGCGCAACCAGCGGTCGGCGGTGATCGCCGCGGCGGTCGCCGCCTCGTTCTGCCAGTAGCCCAGCATCACGTAAGGGCTGCGCACGCAGATCTCGCCTTCGGCGCCGTCGGGGACCACGTTGCCCGCGCTGTCGCGGATCTCCAGCGTGACCCCGACGACCGGACGACCGACGGTGTCCGGGAACGCCGCCAGCTCGGCCGGGCTCGCCAGCGTCGCGGCGGTGCTGCATTCGGTGAGCCCATAGCTGGTCACCAGCGCGTTGCGGGCGACGGGCAGCTGATCGCGCAGCTTCTCCTGCAGCGCGGCCGAGGACGGCGCGGAGTTCAGCGAGAAGGCGGCCAGTGAGGACAGGTCGTAGTCGGACAGGTCGAGTTCGAGCATCCTGGTCGCCATGGTCGGCATGGCGCCCCAGTTGGTGACCCGCTGCGCCTCGATCAGCCGCAGCACCCGGTCGGCGTCGAACGAGCCCTGGTGGATCACCGCCGCGTCGCCGGTGACCAGCCGGGGAACCACCAGGTTGTGCAGGCTGGCGATGTGGAACAGCGGCGAGGTGAGCAGGAAGCGCCGCCCGCTGGGCAGTTCGTCCGCCCCGGTGAGCGCGGCGGCCAGCGCGTCGTTGAAGACGTGATAGTCGGTGACCGCCACCAGGTTTCGGTGCGAGTGCACCGCCCCTTTGGGTCGGCCGCTGGTGCCGCTGGTGTACAGGATCACCGCGGGATCGTCTTCGTCGATCTCGGTGTCGGGCAGGTCGTCGGTGCGGTATTCGGCCAGCAGCGCGGGTATGTCGTGTTCCATGGTGAGCACCGGGACCGGGATATCCAGTTCCGCCACCAGCGCCGCGCGCTTCGCGTCGGCCACGAGCACGGTGGGGCTGGTGTGCTCGACGCCGTAGGCGATCTCGCGCGGGGCCCACCACGCGTTGTAACCCACCGCGATCGCGCCGAGTGCTTGGGCCGCCCAGAAGGTGAGTACCCACTCGGGCGTGTTCGCGGCGAGGATGCCCACGCGGTCGCCCTTGCCGACGCCGAAGTGGTCGCGCAGGGCCGTGGCCAGTGCCGCGACCGCGGCGGCGTGCTCGGCGAACGACATCCTGCGGTCCGCGGTGACCAGATAGTCCCGTTCGCCGTGCCCGGTCGCGGCGACGAGTACCTCCCGCAGCGAGGACTTGCGATGGCGCATCACCGGCAGCGGCGCGCCGAGCACGTCCTCGACCACCATCTCGAATCGACCGCCGGGTCCGGTGAGCCTGCTCGCGGCCTGTGCCACGAACGTCTGCGGGTCGATGGCTTTTGTCATATCGGATACTTCCTCGTCACTGCGCAAGGGTTGATTCGTCACGGCTCCGGGACCAGCACGGCGCGGCCGGTGATCAGCCCGCGCTCCAGCCGGTCGAGGGCCGCGCGGCCGTCGGCCAGCGGATAGCGCTCCACTTCGGCGCGCAGCTTGCCCGCCGTGGCCAGCGCCACGGAGTCGATCAGGTCGGATCTGGTGCCGCCGTAGGATTTCCGGATCGTGGCGCCCCACGGCCAGCCCGTGCCGGTGGCGGGCGCCGCCGTGATCTCCGGCGCGCCACCGCCGAGGCCGACCATGCGGTAGGCCCCGTTGGGCGCCACCGATTCCACCGCGAGCCGCGCGGTGGCGTCGACGCCGACGAAGTCGAACACCGCGTCCGCGCCGCGACCTGCGGTCCGGTCGAGGATCTCCTTCGCCGTGTCGTCGCCCGCGAGAAGTCCCTCGGCCGCACCGCACCGCGCGGCGAGTTCGAGCTTGTCGGCGCTCACGTCCACGGCCAGCACCTCGGCCGCCGTGGTCGCTGCGAGGATCTGCACCGCGAGGTGGCCGAGCCCGCCGATCCCGACGACCACCGCCGCCGACCCCGGCCCCAGCCGATCACGAGCGCCGCGGATGGCGTGGTAGCTCGACAGCGCGGCGTCGGCCAGCGGCGCGGCCTCCGCGAAATCGAGGTCGCCGATCGGCACGAACGAACTCGCGGGCACCCGGATGTAGTCGGCCATCCCGCCGTCCGGCCCGAGTCCGGGGCACGGCGGCATGGCGGTGCGGCCCGCGGCGAGGCAGACGTTCTCGTTGCCGCCGACGCACTCCCGGCAGACCCCGCACGACCAGCACAGGTACACGATGCCGCGCTCGCCGGCCCGGCGGCCGCCGACCCCGGCGCCGACGGCTTCGATGGTGCCCGCGATCTCGTGGCCGAGAGTCAACGGCTCCTCGCGCATCCGGAAGGGGATGTGCAGCACGTGCAGATCCGAATGGCAGATGCCCGCCGCGCCCACCCGCAGCAGCAGATCGGTGGGACCGATCTCCGGAACCGGTACCTCGCGCAGTTCCAGCACACCGGGCTCGGTGAGCTGCAGTGCCCGCATCATCCGCGCACCGCCGCGAACGTCGCGCGCAGATAGGCATCGCCGCGGTCGGAGCCGATCAGCCCCGGCGCCATCCGATTCATGGCGTAGGCGAACGTGGTGCGGTGGTCGAGGTCGTTGACCACCATCGCGCCGCCGTACCCGGCCCACCAGCACACCCGGCCGTCGGGAACCTCCGGGGCGGTCTGCCGCTGCGGCAGGCCGTAGCCGATGCCGAATCGCAGCGGCACCGCAAGTGCGAGATCCACGCCGTCGGACTGCTGCTGGAAGATCAGCTCGATCGTCCGCTCCGACAGCAGCCGCCGTCCGGCGAGTTCGCCGCCGCAGGACACCAGCGATTGCACCCGCGCCACCGAACGGGCGTTGCCGTGGCCGTTCACCGCGCCGATCTCGGCTTGCCGCCACCCGGCGCTCGCCGTCTCGGTGATGTCGAGCAGCGGGCTGGTGAGCGTCCTGACCAGCACGCTTTCCTGGTCGAGCGCGGCCATGTCGAATTCCGGCATGGCGGGCGGGATCAGGGTCGCGATCCGCCCGTGGCGCTCGGGCGCGGTGCCGATGTGGAAGTCCGCGCCCAGCGGCCCGGCGAGCTCCTCGGCGAAGAACTCGCCCAGCGAGCGTCCGGTGACGCGGCGGATCACCGCGCCGATCAGGTGGCCGTAAGCCAGTGCGTGGTAGCCGGAGGCGGTGCCGGGCTCCCACCACGGCGGCTGGCTCGCGAGACGGGCGGCGGAGGCTTCCGCGTCGTAGATATCGGCGAGTTCGATCGGCGGCTGCCACCCGGAGACGCCGGAGGTGTGCGCGAGCAGATGACGAATCTCTATGTCGCCCTTGCCGTTCGCCGCGAATTCCGGCCAGTACCTGGCCACCTTCGCGTGCACGTCCAGTTCGCCGCGCTCGACCAGCAGCAGGGCGCACAGCGCGGTCATGGTCTTGGTGATGGAGAAGACGTTGACCAAGGTGTCCTCGGTCCACGGCTGCGTGCGTTCCCGGTCGCGGTAGCCGCCCCAGAGGTCGACGACCGTTTCGCCGTCGACCGTGACGCAGATCGATGCGCCCAGTTCGTCGCCGGAGGCGAGCCGGGTCTCCAGTTCCGCGCGGACCCGCGCGAATCGTTCGGCGCAGAATCCCGCAGTGGTGGTGCCCGTGGTAGTGGTCATCGCCGCCTCACACGTGTTCGGGCGTGCGGCCGGGAACCGGCAGCGCGTTTCCCGCGGCGGCGGCGCGTTTCGCGCCGCGCGCCAGCTCCCGCCGCATGTCCCGCACGTACGGTTCGAATTCGATCTGGATGGTGTGCCGGGGCGAGTCGTAGTAGCGCCCCGACCTGGCCGACTCCGCGGACCGCATGGCCGCCCGCATCTCCTCCGCGGGCGGCAGGTGGTAGCGGCCGGTCAGGTAGGCGGCGACCAGCTTGCTCTGCTGCTCGGCGAAGTTCACCAGCGTGGGCAGCGGCTGGGCCAGTCCGAGGAAGAACAGGTTGTCGATGCCGGGCTTCACCATCTGCTTGAACAGCGGGAAGCGATTGTCGCTGTCGGGCAGCAGTTCCGGATCGGAGAAGAACGGGAAGGAGATGCGGTAACCGGTGGCGCAGACGATCACGTCCACCTCCTCGGCGCTGCCGTCGGCGAAGCGCACCCGCGAACCTTCCAGCGCGGTGATCGCGGGCTTGAACGTGACATCGCCGCAGCCCGCGCGGTGCAGGAACTCCTCGCTCGCCGATGGATGCGCCTCGAAAGGCAGGTGGTCGGGCTTGGGCAGACCGTAGTCCTCCATGTTGCCGCGGAATTTGCGGACGAAACGCTGCTTGAGTCTCAGGCCCAGCTTCGGCGGCATCCACCGTGGCATCGAGCGCTTGTCGCCGACCTTGCCGTTGACGTACTTCGGCAGTACCCAGACCCCGCGCCGGGCGGAGACGTAGAGCTTCGTCGCGATGAACCGCTGCGACAGCTCGGAGGCGATGTCCAGGCCGGAGTTGCCCATGCCGACCACCACGACGCGCTTGCCGCGCATGTCGACCGGGTCGAACGGGTCGTTGTAGGCGTGGCTGTGCAGCAGCGTGCCGTCGAATTCGCCCGGGTAGTCCGGAAGGCGGGGATCCCAATGGTGCCCGTTGCAGACGATGAGCGCGTCGTAGTCCTCGGTGCTCCCGTCGCTCGTGCTGATCAGCCAGCGGCCGTCCGTCCCGCGTTCGGCGGCGGTCACCCTGGTGTCGAACACGATCCGGTCGCGGATGCCGAAATGGTCGACGTAGTCGCGGAAGTACTGGAACAGCTGCGAATGGTGGGGAAAGTCCGGCCACTCGTCGGGCGCCGGATAGTCCTCGAAGGCCAGACGGAACTTGGACGTGTCGATGTGCAGGCTCTGGTAGCACGCCGACATGCCGTTGGGGTTCTTGAAGTACCAGTTGCCCCCGACTTCGTCGGACGCTTCGTAGCAGTCGAACGGTATGCCGTAATCGTTCAGGCGTTTGGCGGCGGTGATCCCGGAGGGACCCGCTCCGATCACGCAGACGCGGGGGAGTGCGGTTGACGTCCATTCACTGTCCTCGTGCTGGAGGCCGTCGTCGGTGACGGCCGAACCGTCCGGTGCGGCTCACGCGCCGGAGTGACGTAGGCAACAAAGTAACACTCGGTAGACATGGTGTCTAGTGAGTGACGCACTGTCCATCGCTCCCGTTCCCGCGTAGACTCGGGCGGCGTCAACCGCACGTCAGTCCCTCTTTTCACGGATACGAGGTACCTGTTCACCATGCGTACGAACGCGAGCGCGAACCTGCGGGACGAGCAGAAGCAGCAGACCAGGGTCCGGCTGATGGAGGGCGCCAAGGAGCTGTTCGCCACCCGCGGCTACGCGGCGGTGCGGGTGGACGACATCGTCGCCGCCGTCGGTTGTAGCCGCGCCACGTTCTACCTGCACTTCGCGGGGAAACAGGAGATCCTGCGCGCGATCGCCCAGCAGGGCACCCTGCCCACCGTGCTGCACTCCTATCAGGACCTCGACCGGGTGCTGGAGACCGGTTCGCGCGCCGAGTTCGCCCGTTGGATGACCCGCGCCATCGAGTGGTTCCACAAGTACAAAGACCTGCTGCCCGCCTGGGACGAGGCGACCGCGCTGGAACCGGAGTTTCGCGAGATCGCCCGCGACGGGATCCTCGCATTGCCCAACGCGATGACCGCCTACCTCGCGGCGTGGCCCGCCGACCGACGTGACGAGGCGCGGTTGCGCGTGGAATTGCTCGTCGCGCAACTGGAGCGGTTCTTCACCCGATGGGCGATGCAGGGCACCATCGACGTCTCGGTGGAGCAAGCCGTCGAAGTGCTCACCGATATCTGGTTTCCGGCGCTGCGCGCGCCGACGGACGCGAGTTGACCGGGCTTGTCGGGCACAGTCGACCTTCCTGGGCGGGCCAGTCGGTGACGTCGGGCCGGTTGAGGTGCGAGAAGGTCTCCAGCACTGCTTTTCTCGCATAGGACGCCGAAGCGTTGCGGTCTATGGGGGGCTGTCCGCAGGGTGACGGCATGTGTTGCCCGCTGTTCGCTGGATCTGTGAACGGTACCCTCTGCCGCCCCTATTCGACGGTGGCCCGCGAATCTGTCGGCGCCGTGCGGCATCATCTGTGCACGCAGCCAACCACGAAATCGCTCGGAGTTACCCATGTCGTCCCCACGAACCAAGCCGCAGCCCTTGTCGGACAGCGAGATTCAACAGATCGCCGCGGACATAGCCGGTGGCAGCCCGCCCATGGTGTGGTTCACCTCCGCCGCGGTCGGCGTGCCGGAGGGGCGCTCGGGCAAGGTGATCGCGCTCGGCGATCCTGCCGACGGTGACTTCCTCCAGGTCCGGCCGACCGGATCGAAGGATGTACTGTCCTTCTCTCCCACCGAGGTGACCTTGACCAAGCCGCCGCGAGGGGCGGCGGGCGCCACCGCCCAGCAGAAGTCGACAACACGGAAGGAATCCCCTGTGACGCAGTCGTCGACCACGACGAGCACCACGACCGAGCCCGCGCGGCCGAGCGCACCCGCGCCCGCGGCCACCCCGAAGCCCGCGGCGGCCGCAGAAGCGAGTCGAGCCGACAACGCGGCCAAGCAGGCCGCGGCGCCCAAACCGGCCAAAGCGGCCGCCGCCCGCAAGGCCAAGGCGCCCGAGGTCACCGTGACGCTCACCGGCACCGCCGACGGCGAGTGGTCCATCGACGTGGTCAGCGGGAAGAAGCGCACCCTGCGCGGTCTCCCGGTGGCCGGTTCCACGGTGGCGCAGGCGGCGAAGATCCTGCACCCGGAGGTCGCCGAGGTGGTCGCGGGCGTCCTGGACGCGTTGCGCGGGGTGCAGGAGGCCAAGGTGCAGCAGTTACAGGCCGAGCTCGAGGAGGCCAAGCGCCTGCTGAACGAGCTGAGCGACTGAGTCACACCGCGGGACTGGCGGATCGGGCAGCCGTGCGCCAGATCCGTCGCTCGGTGCCGGGAGGCGTGTGCCGCACGTCGTCATGGAACGCGTAACCGAGCGAGTACTGCTTCGCGTGGTACATGGCCGCGTCCGCGTCCCGGAGCAGGCCGTGCACGTCGGTGTCCGAGCTGCGCGGACCGACGCACGCCACGCCCACGCTCGCGGTGATCGGTATCTCCCCGGCGCTCAGCCCGAACGGCCGGACGAACGCGCCGAGCAGCCGTTCGGCCAGCACGGCGGCCTCCGGCCGGGCGAGCCGGGCGAGTACGACGAATTCGTCGCCGCCGTAGCGGGTCACCACGTCCTCGTGGCGCGCGACTCGCCGGATCCGGCCGGCCGCCGTCGAGATGAGTTCGTCGCCGACGGCGTGCCCGTAGCTGTCGTTGACCCGCTTGAAGCCGTCGAGGTCGATGAACAGCAGCGAGATCGGTTGCTCGGCCCACTGTTCGCCGCGCTGCCGCAGCGCGCGCAGCAGTGCGGCCCGATTCAGCAATCCGGTGAGTATGTCGTGGTCGGCCTGGTACTGCGCGCGCCGCTCGCTGCGGGCGCTGCGCACGATGGCGCGCTCGCTGCGCACCAGCATGCCGATCAGCAGCAACCCGAACAGCGACGACACCACCACGCGATCGAGCGGGCGCAGGCTCGACCCGACCACCGGCACCAGTGAGGCCACGATCAGCGCGATCGCGATGAGGCTGGCGCGCTGCCTGGAGTGGTGCGGGTGGATGTGCCGTGGCGTGCCGAGCGTGGTCATGGTCGGGTGCAGCGCCGCGGCGCCCACGGTGGCGTAGGCGGCGAGCAGGGGAGCCAGCAGCACTTCACGCCCGAACACGGTCGCGCCGGCGGTCTCCAGGCTGTAGCCCAAGTCGCCGAGCAGTACCGCGACGAGTCCGGCGTGCAGCAACCACAGCGAGGTCTCCGCGCGCGTGGAGGTCGCCATGGAGTGCGCAACCAAGGTCAGCAGCAGCGCGTCGAGTACCGGGTAGGTCGCCGCCACCAGCGCGTCCAGCCCGGTCGTGGTGGATTGCAGGATCGGGGAGATGAGGAAGGTCCATGAGGCGAGTAGCGCGCCGAGCCCGATCAGGGCCGAGTCCAGGAGCAGGTCGTAATCGCCGTGCACTTGGCGCGGCCACAACCAGATCAGCGCCGCGAGCCCGACGCCGAGATAACCGAGCAGAGTGAACGCGTCGTCGAGCGGATGGATCGCGTGGTCGCCGATGTCGCGCAGCGTGGTGCCGGTGGCGAACAGCACCGCCGAGCCGGACAGCAGATACCACGGCAACGGGTGCGCGGGCCGGTGCGTGCGCACGCCGACCGCGATCATGGCGAGGGTCGCGCCGACGATGATCGTCATCGTCACGAACGCCGCCACGTGCGAGTCCAGCGCCAGATGGACCGCGATCGCGGCCCCGCTTCCCCCCAGAAGTACCGCGTACCAGCCCGATCCGATGCCGCGCCGACAGCTGATCTGTGGCTGTTCACTGGGTGTCATCAGCCCCCCTTGGTCGCTCCATCCCCGGTGAACCGGGCCGCGTAATAGATCTGTGAATCCTCCACCGCGACTTCGACGTTCGCCTGTTCGTCGAGCACCGCCCTGATGCTGTCGGCGAACGAGAACCGAGTGTTGTTGTACGAGCAGATGTCCCAACCGACCGCGGCGCGCTCGGCAACCAATATCTGGACAACTGATTTGATCATGGCATGGAACGCCGCCCCTTGGCGGGCACTTGGCGCAACAAGGGTGAAACCCGCGTAGTAGATCGCGTCGCGCGCCGCGTGTTCGGGATAGCGGGCCGCGAAATAGTCCGGGCTGATCCACGGCACGGTCTCCAGATGCCTGGTCAGCGTGGTGACGCCGATCGGCTCGCCGTCGGCGTGCGCCACGTACTTCTGCACGCGGGGATCCACCATCTCCTCGCGGAACTCCTCGGGGTGCAGCACCTGCCGTGCGATGGCCTTCGCGCGCAACGGGCCGAACGCCTCCTCGTACAAGCGATGGAACATCGCGATCCGTTCCTCCGGAACCGCCGCCTCGACGGTCACGGTGATCTCGCTCATCGCGGACCCCACGGAATGGTGTGATACGCGGCGAGGACCAGCGCGCACGCCGGGTCACCGTCGGAGGCGGCGTCCACGGTGCACAACTGGACGGGGCCGAAACCGTCGCCACGGTGGCGGGTCATGTCCGCCAGGCTGGCGCGGATCAGGGCGGCGACTTCGTCGCTGGTCTCGGCCTCGTGCTCGACGAACAATCCGGCCCCGGAGCCGTCGTCGCGCAGCGCCCAGCCGATGCCCGCCGCGGCGGTCGCGCCGCGTTCGCAGGCGTGCCGCACCGCGTAGACGCAGTACAGCCGGTCACCCCACGGGATCGGCTTGCGTACCCGGCCGATCCGTTCGACGGTGGCGCGCGGCGGGATGACCGACGACAACCGGATCAGGTTCGCCTCACCCACGCCGAGACCGCGCAGCGCCGCGTCGAATGCCGACATGGCGGTCGGTCCCGCTCCGGTCGCCGCGCCGATCTCGATCGTCAGCGGCGCCGGGAACGTCCGCTCCAGCGGCGGCCGCAGCCGATCCGGGCGAGGCCGGGCGCGTAGGTCGCCGCGTGAGGTGTCGTGAATCATGGTGCCCTCCCGATCCGCCGCGGCCACCAGATTTCGCAGGCCGGACTTGCGTCGAATTCGACTCTGCGGCACGAACGCCGATCCCGCAGCCAACCGGGCCGAAAACGATGTCCGGGCGGCGTGTCTCGTACCCTGGCACCGACCGGGACAGCGAGGAGCGAGTGTGCGGACATGGGTGGCGCCGGGGCGGGTCAATATCATCGGTGAGCACACCGACTACAACGACGGCTACGTCCTGCCGATCGCGTTGCCGCTGGTGGCGCGGTGTACGGCGGCGCCGCGCACGGACGGGCTGGTGCGGGTCGGCTCGCGGCAGCGTCCCGGCGAGCCGGTGCTCGTCGCGGTGTCCGACCTCGAAGGCGCGCGGGCGCGGGTGCCCGGGTGGTCACGCTATCCGCTCGGCGTGGTCGCCGAGTTCACCCGGCGCGGACACCGGATCCCCGGCGCGGATCTCGACCTCGACGGCGCGGTGCCGATCGGCGCTGGCCTGTCGTCCTCGGCGGCGCTGTCCTGCGCGGTGGCCATCGCGCTGCGCGATCTGTTCGCGCCCGGCCTGACCGATCGCACGCTGATCGACATGGCCCGCGCCGCCGAGAACGACTACGTCGGCGCGCCCACCGGCTTGCTCGACCAATCGGCCGCGATGTTGTGCACCGCCGGGCACGCGCTGCTGCTGGACGTGCGGGCATTCGCCGCCGACACCGCCGCGCCGCGCGGCGCCGAGCAGATCCCTTTCGACCTCGGCGCTTTCGGGCTGGAACTCCTTGTCGTCGACACCGGCCAGCCGCACGAACTGGCCGACGGCCGCTACGCCGAGCGCCGCGCGGAATGCGCTGCGGCGGCCGAGGCGCTCGGCGTCGGGACCTTGCGCGACGTGGCGTCGGCGACGGACACCACCCGGATCGCCGACGACGTGCTGCGTCGGCGCGCCCGGCATGTGGTGACGGAGAACGCCAGGGTGCTCGCGGTTGCCGAAAAATTGCGGGAAGTGGTCGACCCGCGTGGAATCGGCCCGGTGCTCACCGCCGGACACGTCTCGCTGCGGGACGACTTCGAGGTGTCCACTCCGACCCTCGACGCGGCGGTCGACGCCGCGCTGGCGGCCGGGTCGCACGGCGCGCGGATGGTCGGCGGCGGATTCGGCGGCAGCGTCATCGCGCTCGTCGACCAGGACCGCACCACGGCGGTGGCGGAGTCGGTGCGGCAGCGTTTCGCCGACGCGGATCTGCCCGATCCGCGCACTTTCGTGGTGGTCCCCGCCTCTGGAGCCCACCGGCTCGACTGAGCGACCGACCGGATTTGTGCGCGAATGTGCCACGCCGTTGGGCATGATCGCGCACAGTGGTGTCTGCCGACACCATTCGGCGGACGACGAGGAGGTCGCGCGCGCCGGGCAGGACCAGCCCGACGCGGCTCTCGCACGACGAACGACCTCGCTCGCCGCCCCGGTTTCACCGCCAGGAGGAACGCTGTGCCGCTCATCGATTCGTCCGTTCTCGCCGCCGTGCCCGGCCTGCACCCGGCCGCTTCGCCACCGCACCTGGAAGCCGCCGAGACCCTCCGCCTGGACGCGCAACCCGTCGACTACGCGCTGGTCGCCCTGTATTTCGTGTTCGTGCTCGGCATCGGCCTTCTGGCCAGGCAACGGGTGTCATCCAGCATCGACTTCTTCTTGTCCGGGCGCTCGCTACCGGCCTGGGTGACCGGCCTGGCGTTCATCTCCGCCAACCTCGGCGCGGTGGAGATCATGGGCATGTCCGCCAACGGCGCGGAGTACGGTTTCCCGACCTTCCACTACTTCTGGATCGGGGCGGTACCCGCCATGCTGTTCCTCGGCGTGGTGATGATGCCGTTCTACTACGGCTCCAAGGTCCGCAGCGTGCCGGAATTCATGCGCCGCCGCTTCGGCACCGGAGCCCACCTGGTGAACGCGCTGAGTTTCGCCGTCGCGCAGATCCTCATCGCCGGGGTCAACCTGTACCTGCTCGGTTCGATCGTGAACGTGCTGCTGGGCTGGCCGCTGTGGGTCTCGGTGATCGTCGCCGCGGTGATCGTGCTGTCCTACATCACCCTCGGCGGTCTGTCCGCGGCGATCTACAACGAAGTGCTCCAGTTCTTCATCATCGTGGCCGCGCTGCTGCCGCTCACCCTGGTCGGGTTGCACCGGGTCGGGGGATGGGACGGGCTGCGCGACAAAGTGTCCGCCTCGCCGGGCGGCGCGGCGCAGCTGGAATCGTGGCCCGGTAACGCGCTGAGCGGATTCTCCAACGATTTCCTTTCGATCCTCGGCATCGTGTTCGGCCTCGGATTCGTGCTGTCGTTCGGGTACTGGACCACGAACTTCGTCGAGGTACAGCGCGCGATGGCGACGCACTCCATCTCCGCGGCGCGGCGCACGCCGATCATCGGCGCGTATCCGAAGATGTTCATCCCGCTGATCGTGGTGATCCCCGGCATGATCAGCGCGGTGCTGGTGCCGCAGATGGCGGAGTACAAGGCGGCGGTGACGGCGAATCCGGACTTCGAGAGCGACACCACCTACAACCAGGCGCTGCTGTACCTGATGAAGGACGTGCTGCCCAACGGCCTGCTGGGTGTGGGGCTGGCCGGTCTGCTCGCGGCATTCATGGCGGGCATGGCGGCCAACGTCTCCGCGTTCAACACGGTGTTCAGCTACGACCTGTGGCAGCAGTACGTGCGGCGCGACCGCGCGGACGGCTACTACCTCGGCGTGGGCAGGCTGGCCACGATCGGCGCGACGGTGGCCGCGATCTTCACCGCGTTCATCGCCTCCGGGTTCAGCAACATGATGGACTACCTGCAAACCCTGTTCAGCTTCTTCAACGCGCCGCTGTTCGCCACGTTCATCCTCGGCATGTTCTGGAAACGGATGACGCCGACCGCGGGCTGGACCGGTCTGGTCTGCGGAACAGCCTCGGCCATAGTCGTTTTCATCCTGCACCAGACGAAGGTCTTCGAGCTGTCCGGCCAAGGGGCGAGCTTCGTCGCCGCCGGTGTCGCGTTCGTGGTCGACATCCTCGTCAGTGTCCTGGTCACCCAGGTGACCCAGCCGAAACCGGCGGCGGAACTGATCGGGCTGGTCTACTCGGAGACGCCGAAGGAAGTGCGCACCGACCCGGAGGCCGACACACTGCCCTGGTACCAGCGCCCGGTCCTGCTGGCCGGCATCGCGCTCGTGCTCGTGATCGCGCTCAACATCTTCGTCGGATAAGGAATCGCCGCAATGTTTTTCGATATCCGTACCATCGTCGGCGCATTGCTCGGCTGCTACGCGATCGTTCTCGTGGTCACCGGACTGGTGCACGACACCGCCGCCGAGCAGGCCAAGACCGGCGGGGTGAACGTGAATTTGTGGGCCGGGCTCGGCATGGGCGTGGTGGCGGTGGCCTTCGTGGCCTGGGCGCTGCTGCGCCCGGTCCAGGTGCCGCCGGAAGCGCATCCGGCCGACACCGATGAGGAGCGCGACTCCGCCTGACGCGAACGACGCCCCCTGGGAGACCCAGGGGGCGTCGTCATCGCACTGGTCAGACGCCCGGGCTACCGGTTCCGCCGGGCCACGTGCCGGGTGTGCCGGTCCCACCGACACCCGGGCTACCGGTTCCGCCCGTTCCCGGGTTCCCGGTTCCGCCGGCGCCCGGCATGCCGGTTCCGCCGGCGCCTGGCATGCCGGTTCCGCCGGCGCCGGGCCGGGGAGCCGTGCCGCGTTCGGTCGCGGTGCCGCCGGCGTCCGGACGCGGGATGTCGCCGCGCCACGCGCCGGTCTCGCTGCCCCGATGCTCGATGAAGTGCTTGAAGCGCTCCAGGTCACCGTTCACCCGGTGCTTCAGCACACCGAGCTTGTCGGCGACGTTCTCCACGAACCCTTCGGGATCGACGTCCATCTGCGTGGTCACCCTGGTGTGGGTGTCGTCGAGCCGATGGAACGTCACGACGCCCGCGTGCTTGGGTCCGCTGTCGGACTTCCAGGCGATGCGTTCGTCGGGATGCTGTTCGGTGATGGTCGCGTCGAACTCCCGCGTCGACGGGCCGACATGAACACGCCAGTGCGTATGCCGGTCATCGATCTGCTTTACCTCTTCGACACCCTCCATGAACTGCGGAAACGACTCGAACTGCGTCCACTGGTTGTAGGCGGTGCGAACCGGAACCTCGACGTCCACCGTGGCGGCCATTGTGCTCACTTGCTACCCCTTTCCTCGCCCACTCGCATCGTCTCGCGGCTGGGCGTCTCTCGGTTGACAAGCGCTCCCTTGTGGGGCGACTCGGGACATTGGCCGCTTACCCGGGTCGTTGGGGGGCAAACAGAGCGGAATCCTCGTCACACGTGCCGCCCAGCGCCATCGGACCAGGTCTCCGGCCCGATCAGGCCCATGTTTTTTTCCCGAATCAATTCAGACGACGACGTCGGCGGCCAATGCGTCCAGTTCGCGTACCGCTGTCGATTTCGCCCATGGCGTGGGGGCGGCCCTGGTATTGCGATAGACCTCGGGCAGCCGTCGTGACGTGTGGATTCGCGAAAGCTCCAGGGCTTGCCCGAGGTTCACAAAGAGCGGTTCGCGGCCAACGCGACATCTGTCCAGGACAGCCGACAATCGTTCTGGCACAACACAATCTAGGGCGTGCGCGATCGTTCCTGCCGTACTACCGCCTGGCGCCGGGAAGCGCGGCGGTCGCGGCGACGGCGGTCTTCACCTCCGGCATTCGGTCCTCGACCGCCGGCGAGTCGGCATGCTCCGCCGTTCCCGCCACCGACTCGGCCCGCCCGCCCCGGGCGTCTCCGGAACCGATATGCCGCACAGCCCGAGCGTGAGAACCACCCGGAATGTGCGAGGACGGCAGGCCCGGGTCTGGTCAGGGTTGAGGACGAACAGATGCCGGATGATCGAGTGAAGGAGGGTCCGAATGAAGAAGGCCGAGATCTTCGATATGCCCACCCGCAGCGAGAGGCGCGATCCCGAGGCGCTGAAGAAGCGCATTCAGGGCTCCAACGGCGGCCGGGACGACGCCTACGGCGCGTACCAGCTCGCCTGCCTGATGGCTGCCGCCGAGGCGGAAGAGGACGGCAGCGAGGACGAGGCGTGTCTCAGCCAATTCGAGGACGCGCTCCCCGGCTGGCTGAGCCGCCTCGGCTTGAAACTGGACGTCCACGCGTACGGCGTGTGCCACATGTCGGACAACGCTGGCGTCGATCGTGGCGACGCGTCGTCGATCTATTGGACGTTGTCGGGGTTCCGCGACCGCTCCCGAATCTACGAGGCCATCGCCTTCCCGTCCGGCACACCCGCGCCCTCCGGTTCGCTGATGGAGCAATACGACGACTGGTCGCAGAACGCCGCCGCGGTAGCGGAAGAGGAATCCAGCGACTCCGCGCGCTTCTCCGCCTTCGTCGACTCGATGACGGAATACCTGAATTCCTCCGGCAAGAAGTTCCCCGGAACGTCCTTCGGCTACTTCAACAGCGCGGGCAGCGAAATCTACACCCCCGCCATGGAAGAAACCGGAATGCTCTGGAGCGTGGCCCCTCTCGGCTCCTTCGACGGCCACATGTACGAATGCGTCACCGCGCTTCCCAAGTGAGTTCGAGATCAACGGCACATGGCTGTGGCATTTCGCGAGTAAGCCTCTCCACCGTGTGCCGTTGATCTTGAAGGGAACAGAGGCGCTCGCGGCAGTGCTGCCCGTGGCAAAGGTGTCAGCGGCAGCAGTTGGGGTCGAGGACGAAGCACAATGCCGCTAGGGCGTCGCGGCGGGCGCGGTGGAAGGTGTTCATGCCGCGCCGTTCGGATTCCACGAGACCGGCCTTGCGCAGCTGGCCGAGGTGATGGCTGACCGTCGACTCCGACAATCCGACCGCCGCGGCGAGATCGCCGCCGTTCTCCTCGTCGGAAGTGCTGGTCAGCAGGAGTGACAGCAGCTTCACTCGCGCCGGGTCGGCGATCGCTTTCAACCGCAACGCCACCGCCAGCGCGGCGTCGTCGTCGACCGGTCCCGCCGCGACCGGCGCGCAGCAGACCGGGGCGGACATGTCGATCACGGGCAGCGTCTTGGGCATGCGATCGACTCTACCCATTTCATTGACATATGTCGAAAAGGTGGCAGACTCGGCACCGAACCGGTTCTTCGATATATGTCACACAAGTGGAGGTAGTCATGTCCCGCATCCAACTCGCCCTCAACGTCGACGACATCGACCAAGCCGTGCGGTTCTACTCGACCCTGTTCGGCACCGAACCCGCCAAACGCAAGCCCGGCTACGCCAACTTCGCCGTCACCGAACCACCCCTCAAACTCGTGCTGATCGAGAACCCCGGCCATGGCGGCAGCGTCAACCACCTCGGCGTCGAAGTCGAAACCTCCGATCAGGTGCACGCCGAGATCGCCCGCCTGTCGGAAGCCGGGTTGTTCACCGAAGAGCAGATCGCCACCACCTGTTGCTTCGCCACGCAGGACAAAGTCTGGGTCACCGCGCCGGACGCCGAACGCTGGGAGGTCTACACCGTGCTGGCCGACAGTGAAACCTTCGGTACGGCACGCGAACTCACCCGTGCGGCCACGCCTTCCGACGCCGAGGCGGTTCAGGCTTGCTGCGGCACGGCCGAGGAAGCCGCCGCCGAAGGTGCTTGCTGCGGCTCGGCCGCCAAGAAGGAGGCAATCGACTCGGGCGCCACCTGCTGCCACTGACCCCGGGCGGCGTTCACCAGGTGTTCGCTTGCCCGTGGATTCGATATATATCAATATCGACCCGTGTCGAAACAGGAGTTACCGCTCGTCGGCGTGACCTCACCATCGTGTGAGGTCACGCCGATGATCCGCCAACCGCTGACCGCCGACGCCGCCATCGAGCTGGCCTGCGTCTTCAAAGCGCTGTCGGACCCGGTCCGTTTGCGGCTGCTGTCGGTGGTCGCCGGTCATGCCGGGCGGGAGGCGTGCGTGTGCGACCTGTCGGAAGGCTTCGACGTCAGCCAGCCGACCATTTCCCATCACCTGAAGGTGTTGCGCGAAGCCGGACTGCTCAGCAGCGAGCGGCGTGGATCGTGGGTGTACTACCGCATCGAACCCGCCGCGCTGCGGCAGTTGTCCCGCCTGCTCGACATCACCATTCCGGAAGCGGCGCGATGACCGACCTGACGCGGCGGCTACTGGCCGAATTCCTCGGCACCGCTCTACTCGTCGCGGTCGTCGTCGGCTCCGGCATCTCAGCCGAGCAACTGTCGCCCGATGACGTCGGCGTGCAGCTACTGGAGAACTCCACCGCCACCGTTCTCGGACTCGCGGTGCTGATCCTGGTCTTCGGGCCGGTGTCGGGCGCACACTTCAATCCCGTTGTCTCCGTGGTGGACTGGCTACTCGGGCGACGCCAAGGCACCGGCCTTTCCGGCCGAGACCTCCCTGGCTACATCGCCGCCCAAACGACCGGAGCCGTCGCCGGAGCGATCGTCGCCAACGTCATGTTCGATCGATCCGCGATGCAGATCTCCACCCACCATCGCATCACCACCGGTCATGTGATCGCGGAAGTCGTCGCCACGGCCGGACTGATCGCCGTCGTCTTCGGCCTGGCCCGCAGCGGGCGAGCGGCCCTGTCCGCGGCAGCGGTCGGCGCCTACATCGGAGCGGCGTACTGGTTCACCAGTTCCACCTCGTTCGCCAACCCCGCCGTCACCATCGGCCGCGTCTTCTCCGACACCTTCGCCGGAATCGCTCCCGCCTCCGTGCCCGGCTACCTCGCCGCCCAACTCCTCGGCGCACTGGCCGGTCTCGCCCTCGTCGCCATCCTCTACCCGGCCACCGCCTCCGCTGCCGACAACGCCGTCATCCCTCGCGACACCATCGACACGCACTGAAAGGCCGCGATGCCAGCCACACCGAGCGTGCTGTTCGTCTGCGTCCACAACGCCGGACGCTCCCAAATGGCCGCCGCCCTGCTCGCCCACCTCGCTCAGGACGAAATCGAGGTCCGCTCCGCAGGCTCGGCCCCCGCCGACGAGATCAACCCTGCGGTCGCCGAAGTCATGAACGAGATCGGCATAGACATCACCGACCGGAAGCCGAAGATCCTCACGCCCGAAGCTGTCGAAGCCTCCGACGTCGTCATCACCATGGGCTGCGGCGACGCATGCCCCTACTACCCCGGAAAACGCTATCTCGATTGGAAGCTCGACGACCCCGCCGGACAAGACCGCGCCACCGTCCGCGCGATCCGCACCGAGATCGAACGACACATCCGCGGCCTGCTCGCCGAAATGGGCCTTCGGGTCAATCAAGCGGGGCCCGGCATCGAGTGAGTCGGTCTCGATGCCGGGCCGGAAATCACTTCAGCGGAGCGGGCATGGGGGAGTTGATCGTGCTGAAGTACATGATCGCCGCGCCGATCGCCACGGGGGCCGTCACCAGGATCTGGCCCGCGACCGTGCCGAGGGCGCCGACGGCGACGATGCCGCCGAGGCAGCCGACGGCGGCGGCCGGGATGAACGGGCCGAACATGCCGACGATGGTGGCGGCGGCGACGGTCGCGCCGGCGATGCCGCCGAGCACGCAGCCCACCGCCGCCCCGCCGATGCCGCCGACCAGGGTGCCGATGGTGGCCCCCATGGAGATGGTGCTGGTCATCCGGGACCAGGCCGCCTGCTCACGGTCGTACTCCGTCTTCCACGGCGCCTTGTCCTCGAACGGCAGGGCGACCGGCTTGTAGACCGCGTGCGCCAGGTCGAACTGCGGGGTCAGCGTCGCGGTGCGGCCGGAGACCTCCGCGGCGATGGGGAATTCGAACTCGTCGACCAGGAAGGTCAACGGCGTGCCTGCGACGACGGTGCCGTCGGCGGCCTTCACCTTCAGCGCCTGGTCCTCGACCACCAGCGAGCCGGAATCAATGCTGATGATGCTGGCGGTCTCGGTGGCGTGGGCGGTGAAACCGACAGCCTCGGCGGCCTCCGTGGATGTGGCCTCGACGGACGCGCCGTCCACCGGAGCGACCTCGGGAGCGGCGGAACTCGTGCCCGCGGCGATGCTCACGGCAGCGGTGGTGAACGCGGCGGCCAGGGCTAGTTTCGTGATCTGCATGGGAAATCCTTGGTTTCGAAGGCATGGCGAAGCGACGGCCATACCCGTGACGTTTCGGTAGGTCGTTGGGGGTGACGGGCCTTCGCCCGCGAATGTGTGGTTAAGCGGCGGCGCGCATCCGTCCGGCGAGGCCGAGCAGCACGTCGATCGCGAGGAAGGCGAGCAGGCTCAACCCGACCAGCGGGACGAACCAGCCGACCACGAGCACGGCGGCCACCAGCGGCACGACCAGCCAGAGCGAGGTCTTGCGCAACGCGCCGCGTCGTGGGGCCCGGCCCAGCACGAACCGCCCCGCATCGCGGGTCGGCCGCCTGCGCCACCACATCAGGTAGCCGCGCACGATCACGGTGATCAGGCCGATCATCGCCGCGAGCAGCAACAACTGATTGAGCAACCCGAACATCAGCCCCATGTGGAACTGGATGCCCCAGTTGGTGAGCTTGGCCATCAGCGGCCAGTCGGCGTACGGCAGACGGTCGGTGACCGCGCCGGTCGCGCCGTCGACGGCCACGGAGTCGACGGTGTAGGTGCCGGGCATCCGGCGTTCCTTCACCGCGAACGCCTTGCCCGGCGCGGCCGGCACGGCGATCTCGGCCGGCTGTGTGATGCCTTCGGCGCGAGCGGTCGCGTAGACCCGATCCAGCTGGGCGATCCGTTCGGCCGGGGCGGTGGGCGCGTGCTCTGCGTGGCCGCCGCCATGGTGCTCGGAACCCGAATCATGGCTCGAAGCAGCGGTTCCGGGCAGCGCGGTGCTGACCGCGGGTGTGGTCCAGCCGAGCTGCTGACGCAGTTCGGTGACATTCGCACCCGCGTAGGTCGCCCAGGTCATGCCGGTCGCCGACAGCAGCAGCGCCAGGGGAAGCACCCACATTCCGACCGCACCGTGCCAGTTCATGGTGCGGCCTCGCGCGCGCTGCGACCGATCGGCCGCTAACAGCCAGCCCCAGCCGTTGCGGGCCCGCCTGCTGCGCACCCGGCGCACCCAGATGACCAGCCCGGCCAGCGCGACGATCCACAGCCAGGACGCGGCGAGCTCGCTGTAGAGCCGGCCGGGTTCGCCGAGGTGCAGGTCTCGGTGCAACCGATCGATCCAGGTGCGCATCGGCAGCGCACCCGAGCTGCCGTATACGACGGAATCGCCCACCGGCTGCGCGGTGTACGGGTTCACGAACACCGCACGCCGCTCGGATTCCCCCAGCGACGGGTCGCTGAACAGCACCCGGGTGGTGTCTTCGGCGCCCCCCGCCGGGGCGACGGCGACGAGCTGGAGATCCGGCCGCGTGGCGACGGCCGCGCCGACCTGTTCCGACAGCGGCTTCGGCGTTCCGGTCGCGGTGACCGTCAGCAGGTCGCGCGACCCGATCGACTCGAGCGTCGGCGATATCGCGTAGAGCGCGCCGGTGACGGCGGCGATGAGGATGAACGGCCCGACGAACACTCCCGCGTAGAAGTGCAGCCGCATGGCCAGCGCGTACAAACTGTTACGCGCGGTGGCCCGGCGTGGGCCGGAGGAATCCGACGGCTCCGATAAGTCGGCGTCGGAAATAGTTTCTGTTGTACTCACGATCATTTCGTTTCTGACGGCGGAACCCGGGTGGGACGCAACCCTTTTCCTGACGGCCGTGGGCACGCGACCGGCGCGGCGACCGTCCTGCGCGGACAGCCGTCGCGGAATCACCTGCGGACGCGCTCATTCGACGGAAGCGCGATCTCGGCACCGCACGGAAGAAAGGTGTGCGACCCGGTGGACGGCGTCGCGTCGGCACGCTCAGGCGTGGGCACGAGAGTGCGCGGCGACATTGCGCTGCACGAGGAAAGACCGTGACGATGAGCGACACGCACGCCACGCGTGCACCGGGTGTGGAAAAGAATTCAGAGAACGACCGCGAGCGGCGGAGCACGTGTGCGCAGCGCCTCGGTGGCGAAAACACGCAGGACGACCCGGTCACGATGGACCGTCCGCAAAGGAGCGCGGTCCGCGACGACGGGCGGGGTGTGCCGCACCGGCAGCACCCGGCGCAGCACCGCGGTGCCGATCCGGTACGCGGACTCCGCCCCCCGGATCACAATGGCCGCCGCGAATGCCGCGCACACGTGCGCGGCCAGCATGGCCGGAGTCAGCTGGGCATCACCGTGATGCAGGTGTCCCGAGTTGATCCCCATGGTGAAGTGCCCGAGCAGCTGCCCGGCGACCAGCGCCGCGACCAGCCCGGACGACGTCTCGCGCAGCGGCGCCAGACCCGCGACCAGCGCGCCGATCACGGCGGACGCGGCGGCGAGCAGGGCCGGCGCGGTGGTGTCCGGCAGCATGCCGCCGGAAGCCCAGCCGTGCGCCGCGACGGAAATGGCCCCCGAGATCGCACCGGCCGAGCCACCGCGCACCCGCGCGACGGCGCCGCGACGTCCCGCGGCAGACCGGTCGAACTCGTAACTCACCCGCTGATGATAGCGGACCGATTGCCCGCGTCCGACCGCATCGGCACGCCTCGAAAACCGGTGCGACATGCAGCTTCCAACTGGAAATACTTCGGCCTTCCGGGCGGGCGGCAGGCGCACCGCCACGAAGACCGTGCACGCGCGCCGCTCAGCCCGCGTCGACCTCCATCTCGATGAGCGGCTTGCGCAGCAGCTTGCCGGTCGCATTACGCGGCAGCTCGTCGAGGAAGACCACCTCGCGCGGCACCTTGTAGCGGGCGAGATTCGCCTTGACGTAGTCCTTGATCTCCTGTGGATCGCGCTTGCAATCGGGACCGGGAACGACGAACGCGCGCAGCCGCTTGCCGAACTCGCGGTCCTCGACGCCGACGACCGCGGCTTCGAAGATGTCGTCGCGACCGGCGATGAGGTTCTCCACCTCGAGCGGGAAGACGTTCTCGCCGCCGGAGACGATCATGTCGTCGTCGCGGCCGTCGATGTAGAGCAGGCCGTCGGCGTCGAAGTGCCCGACGTCGCCGCTGGACATCATGCCGTCGACCATCTCCTTGCCGCGACCGTCGGTGTAGCCGGTGAAGGCGAAGCCGTTGTCCACGAAAATGGTCCCGGTTACGTTCGGCTCGGTGATCGGCTTGCGCTTCTCGTCGAGCAGCACGATCCGGATGCCGACCGGAGCCTTACCGGCGGTGGTCGGCGCCTTGCGCAGGTCCTCGGGCGTCGCGACGGTCATGACGGCGCACTCGGTGGAGCCGTAGAGGTTGTAGAGGCTGTCGCCGAAGTGGTCCAGCGTGCGGGTCACCACGTCCGGCGCGATGGCCGAGCCCGCCGCGAAGATCACCTTGATGCTGCTGACGTCGTACTTCGCCAGCACGTCCGGATCCAGGTCCAGGATGCGTTGCAGCATGGTGGGCACCACGATCAGCGAATCCGCCCGGTATTTCTCGATGTTCGCCAAGGTCTGCTCGGGATTGAAGCGGCGCTGCTGGAAGACCACCCGGTTGCCCAGCGCGAGACCGAGGGTGAACTGGGACAAGCCGGTGCCGTGGAAGATCGGCGCCGCCATGATCATGGTGCCGTTGGCGGGCAACGGCACCCGGTCGACGAACTGAGCGGAGGCGAACGGGCTGACCCGGTCGCGCGGGGCGCCCTTCGGGGTGCCGGTGGTGCCGCTGGTCAGGATGACGATGCCGCCGGGCTTGGCCGGGGCGGGCAGCGATGCGCCGGACTGCCCGCTGATCAGCGAATCGACGGTCGGGATCGCCGGATCGGCGTTGTCCTTCTCGTCCACCCAGGTGAGGATGCGCGGGATCGCGGCGGGGATGGCGCTCATCAGGTCGATGAACTCGCTGTCGTGCAGCACCGCCTTGACGTTCTCGCGCTCGGCGACGTCGGCGAACTGCGGCTTGGCGAACCCGGTGTTCATCAGCACGCCGCGCACGCCGAGCTTGCCGGTGGCCAGCAGGCTCAGCACCATGCCGCGGTGGTCGCGCGCCAGGATCGCCACCACGTCACCGGGATTGATGCCTTTGCTCTGCAACCCGCGGGCCAAGGCGTTGGACTGTTCGTTGAGGCCGCCGAAAGTCAGCTCCCCGCGCTCGTCGACGATCGCGACGGCGTGCGGCCTCGTCTGCGCGGCATGCATGACGACACCCGCGAACGGCCCGAACTTCAAGATATTGAACGCCGACCGAGCGGCATGGTCGGGGCGCAGCGGATTGAACAGCCGCCGCTTGACCATCACGTTCACGCCAAGGGCCAGATCGCCCGCCTTGCGGGCGGCGCCGCCCAACGCGGGGAGGGAAAGAGACATCGACGACAACCTTCCGGCGGTATCACCCGGTGATCCTCCGGGTGGTGCGGATCGCAATTTCGATACCCAGTGCTGGTGCTAACACTAGCAAGCTTGTGTAACCGGTTGTGTCACGTATCTCAGCGGGCGCTACCCGCTGGTAACGGGCCGGGCGCGGTGGCCCGGCCCGTTGTTCATCAGGCGTTGACCTCGTACTCGACCAGCACGCGGCGCAGCAGCTTGCCGGTCGCGTTCCGCGGCAGGTCATCGAGGAAGACCACCTCGCGCGGCACCTTGTAGCGCGCCAGGTTGTTCTTCACGTACGCCTTGATCTCCTCGCCGTCGGGCGAGGAGCCCGGCTCGGGAACGACGAAGGCGCGCAGGCGCTTGCCGAACTCCGCGTCGTCCACGCCGACCACGGCCACGTCGAAGATGTCGGGTCGTTCCAGCAGCAGGTTCTCCACCTCCTGCGGGAAGACGTTCTCGCCGCCGGACACGATCATGTCGTCGTCGCGGCCGTCCACCATGAGCAGGCCGTTCTCGTCGAAGTGGCCGACGTCGCCGCTGGACATGTAGCCGTCGATGATCTGCTTGTTCCTGCCGTCGGTGTAGCCCTCGAACGGCGCGCCGCTGCGGATGAAGATGCGGCCGGTGGTGTTGGTGGCGGTGACGCGCTGGTCGTTGTCGTCGTAGAGCCGAACCTCGCAGGTGATCGGTGCGCGACCGACGGTGCCGGGCGCGAGGGCGAGATCCTCCGGGTTGGCCACCGTCGCCACGGCGCACTCGGTGGAGCCGTAGAGGTTGTAGAGCACCGGACCGAACGCCTCGGTGGCCTTGATCGTCAGTTCCGGCGACAGCGCCGAACCGGCCAGCACGATCGACTTCAGCGAGGACGTGTCGTATTTCGCCCGGATCGCCGGATCGAGTTCGACCATCCGATGCAGCATCGTCGGCACCGCCACCAGCATGTCGGCCTTGTGCTCGGCGACCAGGGCGAGCGTGGCCTCGGCGTCGAACCGGCGGCGCACCACGACCTTGTTGGCCAGCGCCGCGCCGACCAGCCAGGTGGCCAGGCCGGTGCTGTGGAAGATCGGCGAGACGATCACCTGAGTGCCGCGCTGCGGGAACGGGATGCGGTCGACCATCTGCGCCGTCGACAGCGGAGTGACCTTGGTGCGCGGAGCGCCCTTCGGCAGGCCGGTGGTGCCGCTGGTCAGGATGATGAAGCCACCGGGCTTGCTCGGCGCGGGCAGCGGCTCGGCGGAGTTGGCGGCCGCCAGGTCGTCGAGCGTCTGCGCACCCTCGGGGAGTGTGGCGCCCTCGTCGACCCAGGTGATGTAGCGCGGCAAGTCGGCGGGCAACGCGTCGAGCAGGCCGAGGAACTCGCTGTCGTGCAGCACCGCCTTGACCTTCTCGCGGGCGCACACCTCGGCGAACTGCGGCTTCGCGAATCCGGTGTTCATCAACGCGACTCGCACGCCGAGCTTGCCCGCGGCGGCCATGGCGATGATGAGCCCGCGGTGGTCGCGCGCGAGCACGCCGATCACCTGGCCTTCGGAGATGCCCGCCGCTCGCAGGCCGCGCGCGACGGCCGTCGACCGGTCGTCCAGTTCGCGGTAGGTCAGGGCGCCCGCCTCGTCCACGATGCCAGGAGCGTCCGGCGCCACGCGCGCGGAGTGCCGGATCAACGTCGCCTGCGGGCCGAGGATGCGCGACTCCTTCATCGTCCGCAGTGTCTCCAGCGGCTTCCGGGGATCGGTGACACCCCGGCTGCGCAGCACACCCAGCGCCTTCACGGCCTCCAGCGTGTGGGCCAAATTCATGTCGAACAACCTCCACAAAAAACCCTCGCGTCGGTCCTCGACCTAGCGAACCGGTACGGCGTGTGACTTGCCACCGTAGCAGTGCGGAGTGTGACAGGTCACAGCAGAAACGGACAAACCCGTCTCGGTTCGGTCGGGTCCACCGCGGGTGAGAGCGCTCGCCGGTCCGATTTCGGTCTTTTCGCCCGCCGTTACCGGCCGGTAGCGCTACCCTCGCAACGTCTCGAGACCGCTCGAAGGGAGACGCGGCCAATGTCCGATCCGAAGGACCGTGCACCGTTCATCGACATTCCCGGCGATCTGCCCGGCATCCGCGGCCTGTTCGCTTTCAAGCCCGAAACCGGAACGGCGCTCAGTGAATTCGCGCAGACCCTGTTGCGCGGGTCGTCCCCGCTGACGCCGGGGGAGCGCGAAACCATCGCCGCGTACGTGTCGTCGCGCAACCAGACCTATTTCTGCACCCAGTCGCACGCGGCGACCGCGGCGGCGCTGGTCGACGGCGGTCGCGAGCTGGTCGACGCCGTCATCGAAGACGTGGACTCCGCCGCGATCGATCCGAAACTGCGTGCGCTGCTGCGCATCGCGGACAAGGTGCGCCGGTCGGGACTCGAGGTGACCGCGGCGGACGTCGAGAACGCGCGCGCCGCGGGCGCCAAGGACGAGGACATCCACGACACGGTCCTCATCGCTTCGGCGTTCTGCATGTTCAACCGCTATGTGGACGGCCTGGCGACGGTCGCGCCCCGGGAGCGGGCGACCTACGAGCAGATCGGTGGGATGCTCGCCACCGCCGGATACGTGGCCGCCGGAGTGCCGCCGGAATCAGCGGCGAGCGCTGGCCAGGGCGACGAGTAGGGGCACCACCCGGGCGGTGGGCACCTCGAATCGCCCGCGCCCCGCGGTGTGCAGCCAACCGACGGCGGCCAGTTGCCGCAAGTGCTGATAGATCTGGCCGGAGTCGCCGACACCGTCCACTCCGGCCAGTTCGGCCGCGGTTCGCCGCCCGCCCATGATCTCGCGCAGCAGCCGCAGCCGCACCGGGCTGCCCAGCGCGGCAAGGCATTCCGCCGTCTCGGCCCAGTCGTCCTCGATGAGGTCGCCGGTGGTGAACCGGGCCTGCCACTCGCGCTGCTGGTCGTTGGGCAAACGGACCGACCCGGCGAAGAGCACGCCGCCGTCGGGCTCATCGGCCGCGGCGAACTCGTCCCGCAAACGAGCCACCGCCCACTGCTCGGCGCCCGGCGGTAGGTCGTCGGGACGAATTCTTTCTTCCAGCGCGCTGAGCCGCCGTTCCAACTCGGCGACTCGGTCTTCCAGGCTCACGAACCCAAAAGCTACGGAATTCCATAACTTCCGACAAACCGATGGCCCCGGCTCCTGTGGCGGCGGGAGCCGGGGCCTTTCGTACTCAGTTGTAGACGGCGCCGAACGACGGAACCGAGATGGTGCCCAACCGGTAGGCGTACCCATCCGGGTTCATGTCGCTGACGGGCACCGACCAACGATGCCACAGCGATCCGTACACCGCGGCGACCACCGGCCCCGCGCCGGTGTCCAGGGCGCGGCTGCGGATGGTGGTGTCCACCGGAACGTCGTTGTGTTCGTAGAGCAACTCGGTGCCGCTGCGTCCGTTCGCGAGATTGATCCACAGCGCCTCGAGCTTCGCGCCGCCCTGGTTCGGCGAGATGGTGCCGGGCCCGCCGAAGAACCCGATGCGGAATCCGTCCATCCCGAGGGCGATTCCCGATCCGTACACGCCCGGCCCCTCACCGCGTCCGATATCCGACTGCGCCGGAACCTGGAACGGCTGGGCGGGCAAGGCGACCTGACCTGCCTTCGCGAGCTGTCCGGAGGCGATCAGCCGATCCACCGCCTGCTCCGCCGCCGGATTACCGGCCGCGGCGGTCCGCAGTTGCTGCGCGGCGGCGGACCAATCGACCGTGGCGGGTTGGGCGGCGGCGTGTCCGGCGAAGGGCGCTGCCAACACTGCCGAGGCGGCCAAAGCGGTGGCGAGGCGACGCGTGAAACTCAATCGTTGCATAACCAGTTCTCCTTGAAGTTTGCTGGTACTGCTCGAGTGAAGATACGTCCGCTGATTCATCGATCCAGCGACTCAGGGCGATAGGCTGCCTCGGCCGGGGCGCGTCTGTCCAGGGATGAACGTGGATTGGCGTGATCGTGTCATTGACACATCGATGCGGCGGCCTGCCCGTCGACAGCAGCCGCGGTGGTTGTCCTCGTCGTCGGACATCGCGAAGGGAACCGGCCTGCGGTCGTCGCCATTATCGCGGATCTCTTCCAAGGAGCGGTTCGGCGCACTTCCGATAAAAACCATTCCGTTTGATCTGCACAGGCGTAGTGTGGGGTTCTCGAGGTGACCGCCGAATTCGCGGCGGCGGCGATCGTGTCTTCGCGGTACGCCACCCAGTCGGGTGCCATCGATCGCGAGTGAGCGGAGAACCCCGGAATGTATCGAAGTAACCGACCGTCATCAGACCTGTTCAGCCATCGGAGCGAGCCGGTCGATACCAGCGCGCCGATGCCGGGCGCGGTCGATCTGCCCGTATTCAGCGACGCTGTCGCCGCAACGCCTGCCATGGCGACCGACGAAACGACGCAGGCCGCAGGCGGGTGACCGATGCAGCCGGCGGCCAGGGCATGGGATCTCGGTTACGCCGCGGGTTGGCGGCTGGTGCGCGCCCTGCCGGAACCACTGGCCGTCCGCCTCTTCGATGTGGGGGCCGAACGCGCGGCTCGGAACGGCGGACCGAACCAATTGCGGCGGAACCTTTCCCGGGTCCTGGGCACCGCGCCGGAGGAGGTGCCGCAGCCGCTGATCCTGGCGAGCCTGCGCTCCTATGCCCGGTATTGGCGCGAAGCCTTCCGGCTGCCGTCGATGGACCCGCTGCGCCTGGCCGACGCCATCGAATCCTCGGCGACCGGACTCGAACACATCCACCGGGCGGTCGAACGCGGCACCGGAGCGGTGCTCGCCCTGCCGCACAGCGGTAATTGGGACCTGGCGGGGGTCTGGCTGGTGCAGCGCGTCGGGTCGCCGACCGTTGTCGCGGAGCGGCTCGCGCCTGAATCGTTGTTCCGGCGCTTCGTTCGTTTCCGTGAACGCTTGGGCTTCGAGATCATCCCCCTCACCGGCACCGCGACGCCGCCGTTCCCGCAGTTGCTCGCCCGGATCCGGCAGGGGCGGATAGTCGGGTTGCTCGGGGAACGCGACTTGTCCGGTACAGGCGTACCGGTCACCTTCTTCGGTGAGCAGGCTCGGCTGCCGGCCGGTCCGGCTCGGCTGGCCATCGACACCGGCGCGCCACTTCTCCCCGTGCACTGCTGGTATACGCCCGACGGCTGGGGAGTCCGGGTGGATCCACCTATCGACACCAGCCGTGGAGTGCGTGAGACCACCCAGGCGCTGGCCGATCGATTCGCGGCGGGCATCACCGCCCACCCCGCCGACTGGCACATGCTCCAGCCCCTCTGGACGGCCGACGTCACCGCCGCCCGGCTCGCTCGCCGAAACCCGGACTGAAACGCTCGGTGGTGCCCGAGTCGCCAACGACCACTGCGAACGCGTGATCCGGTGATCGACCGGCCTTCCGCCAGGCGTCTCAGTCGCCGGGCAGCCCCCACGCGAATCCAGCGGCTATCACGAAACAACTGACGATCGAAATGAGAACGATGCTCCACATGGGGGCGAAGAGTACGGAAGCCGCGGTACGAAATCCATAGCTACGCGTCACTGAAAGTGTTCGGGGACACGTCATTCGCCTACCGACGGCGGAGAGAACGAAAAATCCGGTGCGAGTCCGAGAAGCTCGCACCGGATTTCGTTGTCGACCGTCTAACGCGTCGTCATTTCAGCTCGGCGCTGGTCTTGCCGAGCACGCGGCGCGCGACGATGAGCTGCTGGATCTGCTGGGTGCCTTCGAAGATGTCGAGGATCTTCGAGTCGCGGCCCCACTTCTCCAACAGCGTGCGCTGCGAGTAGCCGATGGCGCCGGCCAGTTCGACGGCCTTGAGGGTGACGTCGGTGCCGGTGCGGCCCGCCTTCGCCTTGGACATGGACGCCTCGAGCGAGTTGGGCTTCTTGTTGTCGGCCATCCACGCGGCGCGCAGGGCGAGCAGGTAGGCGGATTCGTAATCGGCTTCCATCCGCAGGAACTCGGCCGCGGCGGCGTGCTGGTTGTTCGCGGGGGTGTCGTAGGAGATCTCCACAGCCGCCGCGGTCAGGATCGAGCGCAGTTCTTCCAGTGCGGCGCGGGCCACGCCGATCGCCATCGCGGCGACGAGCGGACGGGTGTTGTCGAAGGTCTGCATGACCCCGGCGAAACCCTTCTCCACGTTGACTTCCGGGCTGCCGAGGATGTTGTCCTTCGGAATCCGGCAGTCCTGCAACAGCAGCACGGCGGTGTCGGAGGCCTTGATGCCGAGCTTGTGCTCGAGCCGCGCCACCGACAGGCCGGGAGCGTCACGCGGCACGACGAACGACTTGATCGCCGCGCGGCCGAGGCTTTTGTCCACCGTCGCCCACACCACGATGTGGGTCGAGCGCTGACCCGCGGTGACGAAGATCTTCTCGCCGTTGAGTACCCACTCGTCGCCGTCGAGCACGGCGGTGGTGGACACGGCGGCGGAATCGGAGCCGAAGGACGGCTCGGTGATCGCCATCGAGGCCCACACCTTGCCGAAGCGCTTCAGCTGCTCGTCGGTGGCGACAGCGGCGATGGCCGCGTTGCCCAGGCCCTGGTAGGGGATCGACAGCATGAGGCCGACGTCGCCCCACGAGGTCTCCAGCGCGTTCAACAGCGCGGACATGTTGCCGCCGTTGGTGTTACCGAGCAGCTCGGTGGCGTGGCGGTCGCCCTCGCTGTCATCCGAGCGGCCGCCGGCGGCGCCGCCGATCTTCTGGGTGCCGGAGTCGGCCAAGCCCTCGACCATGGCGGCCATGGTGTCCAGCTCGACCGGGTAGTCGTGCTCGGCGAGGTCGTACTTGCGCGAGATCGGGCGGAAGATCTCCTGCGCGACCTGGTGCGCCTGGTTCGCGCTGGCCCGCAGCTTCTTGGGGAGTTCGAGGTTGATCATGTTGGGAGGTCTCCTGGAAAACGGAACGGGCCGGTCAGATGAGCACGACACCTTCGGCGACGCCGATGGCCCGCAGATCGCGGTACCAGCGCTCGACCGGGTGTTCCTTGGTGAAGCCGTGGCCGCCGAGCAGCTGCACGCCGTCGAGGCCGATCTGCATGCCCTTGTCGGTGGCGAGCTTGCGGGCCAGCGCCGCCTCGCGGCCGAAGGACAGGCCCTGCTCCGCGCGGGACGCGCCGCGCAGGGTAACCAGCCGCAGGCCGTCGAGTTCGATCGCGATGTTGGCGACCATGAAGGCCACCGCCTGCCGGTGCGAGATCGGCTCGCCGAACGCCTCGCGCTCGTTGACGTACGGGATCACGTAGTCCAGCACGGCCCGGCCGGTGCCAGCGGCGAGCGAAGCCCAGCCGAGGCGGGCCAGGCGCACGGCGTCGGCGTACTCCTCGGCGCGGGTCGCGGCGTCACCGTCACCCAGGATCGCGTCGGCGCCGACCGCGACGTTGTCCAGGATCAGCCGGCCCAGGCCCGCGGCGCGCAGACCCATGCTCGGATCGGCCTCGACCACCAGACCGGGCGCGTCCGATTCGACGATGAACAGCGCGGGACGGCCGTCGAGCTCGGCGGCGATCAGGAACAGTTCGGCGTCGGCCGCGGCGGGCACGAGGCTCTTCACGCCCGAGATGCGGTAGCCGCTCGGCGAGCGCACGGCCTTGGTGTCCAGGGCGAACGGGTCGAACAGGGCGCGGGGCTCGCTGATCACCACCGAGGCCTGCGGCACGTTCTCGCCGGTGAAGGAGGGCAGGTAGGTCTTCTGCTGCGCGTCGCTGCCCCACTGCGCGAGCGCGACAGCGACGCCGCTGGGAGCGAGGATCGGCAGGGCCAAGCCCATATCACCGTGCGCTAGCGCCTCGGCGACCAGCGAGTTGGTCACCGCGCCGCGCTCGGAGGCCGCACCCTCGAGTTCCTCGGGGACGTTGATCAGGGTGATGCCGAGCTCGGCGGCGCGCTCGAGCAGGTCGCGCGGCGCCTTGGCGGCGTTGTCGGCCTCGTAGGCGGCCGGGCGCAGGATCTCGGCGGCGAACTCCTTCACCGTCTCGACGATCATCTGCTGCTCGTCGCTGGGCGTCAGGTCGAAGAAGTCCTTGTTCTTCGCCTCGTTGGTGGCCAGGCGCTTCGGCGCGCCGCCGCCGGCGACCTTGGCGAAGGCGCGGGTCGCCGCGCCGAGCGTGCGGAAGCCGGTCTTGGTGCCCTCGTAGGTGACGCGCTCGATCGGCTTGCGCAGGTTGTATTTCTCGGCCAGTTCCGACCCGGTAATGCTCGTCATGACCCGCATCGCCGCGCCCATCCAATCCCGCTTGGGATGGTTCAGGCCGACCGCGGACGTGTCTGGACGTCGCTTCGTTGCGCTGTCTCGAGTGCTCATCATCACCTGTTTTCTCGGATGGGTTGGTGCGGTCTTTCCCAGCTATCTTACTCCAGAGTAAGGCTATCTTACTGCTGAGTAAGAAGTGCGTCGAGGTGCAGCATACGCGGCGAATCCGCGCCTTGCTGGACAAGTGCCCGAAGTTGCGTCCCGGGGTCGGCCGTCGCCCCCGGCGCGCGTCGTGCTAGGCCGCGCAGCGCGATGAGCTGCGGCTTCGGAACACACGCGCACACTCCGAGCCGGATAGCCGGATCGACCGCCGCCGATTCGCCGCGATCCAAGGCCAGAAGGGCGATCGATGCTGATTCGTTATTCCGTCGACAGGTGACATGCGGGCTGTGTGGAGCGATCGGCAGAGCTGTCTCGAACCTGGCGGTGGTGCGGTCGGCAGCGTGTCGGACACAGAGGTGACCGCCATCGAGACCTACGGCCTGGACTATCGGCTTGCCCGCGTCCTGAAGCCGCAGACCGCGTTCGCCGTCGATCTGCCGATCCGCATCCAGCTCGACTGGGACCGGCTCACCGATCTCGTGCTGTAGAGGGGCCGGAGCCGACTCGTACGCGGCCCGAGCGGGCCGGTGGCGCTGCGGCCACCGGCCCGAAGGATCACTCGCGCACGTAGTAGCGCAGTGTCGCGTAGGCCGTGATCCCCGCGAATACGATGCCCACCGGGGCGATGACGAGCGCGGTCATCGCGATGTCGTCGCCGGTGATGCGGGGGAAGACCTTGCTGGCGAACAGGTCGCCGAGGGCGCGGTCGATCACCAGCGGGCGGGCGATGAGCAGGCCGAACATGGCGAGCAGGGAGCCGGCCAGCGCGGCGACCACGGCCTCGAGCAGGAAGGGCAGCTGGGTGTACCACCGGGTCGCGCCGACCAATCGCATGATGCCGACCTCGGTGCGCCGGGTGAACGCGGCGATCTGCACCATGTTCGAGATCAGCATCACCGCGGCCAGCGCTTGCAGCACGGCCAGGCCGAACGCCGCGTTGCGCAACCCGTCGAACAGGCTGACCAGCCGGTCCACGATGTCCTTGTCGTTGCGCACCATGCCGACGCCGGGGCGGTCGTAGAACTTCTCGTAGATCGTCGGGTAGAGCTCCGCGTTCTCCATCTTGACCCGCAGTGACGCGGGCAACGGCGTCTCGCTGACGTACTTGGCCAGCTCGGGCTGGTCCTTGAACGTCTTCTCCTTGGCCTCGCGGACCGCCTCTTCCCGGTTGAGGAACTGGACCGACTCCACGCCACTGGTCGCCTTCAGATCCGCCATGAGCGAGCGGCACGGGTCCAGCGAGCAGTCCGGGTCGTTGGCCGACACGTCTTCGGTCAGGTACAACCGAACCTCGAGCCGGTCCAGGAAGTACTGCTCGGTCTTGTCCGCGATGCGCACCGCCAGCAGACCGCCACCGAGCATGGTGAGCGAGACCGCGGTGGTCAGGATCATCGCGATGGTCATCGTGACATTGCGGCGCAGGCCCGCGAAGACCTCGCCGAACAGGAAGCTCGCGCGCATTACCGGCCCACCCCGTATACGCCCGTCGCCTCGTCCCGCACCAGGCGTCCGTGGTCGAGTTCGACCACCCGCCTGCGCATCGCGTCGACGATGTGGTTGTCATGGGTGGCCATCACCACCGTGGTGCCGATGCGGTTGATCCGCTCCAGCAGCAGCATGATGTCGGCGCTGGTGTCGGGATCGAGGTTGCCGGTGGGTTCGTCGGCCAGCAGCACCAGCGGCCGGTTCACGAAGGCGCGCGCGATCGCGACGCGCTGCTGTTCACCGCCGGACAGCTCGGTCGGCAGCCGGTCGGCCTTGCCGCCGAGGCCGACCATGTCGAGCACCTCGGGGACCGTGCGGTCGATGACCTGGCGTCGCTTGCCGATGACCTCCAGCGCGAAGGCGACGTTCTGGTACACGGTCTTCTGCTGCAGCAGCCGGAAATCCTGGAAGACGCACCCGATCCGCTGGCGCAACTTGGGCACCTTGCGGCCGGGTAAGCGGTCGACCCGGAAATCGGCCACTTTGATCTCGCCCGCCGTCGGAGTCTCCTCCTTCAACAGCAAGCGCATGAAGGTCGACTTTCCCGAGCCGGACGGTCCGATGATGAAGACGAACTCGCCCTTGCCCACATCGACGGTGATGTTGTCCAGCGCGGGTCGCGTCGAGGTCTTGTACGACTTGGTCACGTTCCGCATGGTGATCACGGGGAGCCAGTGTAACCAGCAACCGTTCCCGGCCTGCGTTGTCAACCATGGGAGACAGTGCGGCGGCGGTCGGTCCCTCTCGCCTCAGTGGCCCGGCTGTTCGCTGAATACCGCTGCCGGAACAGCGTTGACCAGGGTGGCCGGAGCGGTGGTGGTCTCCTCGGGTTTGACGAATACGTACAGCACGAACGTGGCGACCCAAGTTGCCATCAGGATCGCCGTGGATCTACGTGGTCTCACTGATTCCCTCCCGGCGCAGCGCCGCGGCGACTCGTACCCGCAGCTCGCGTCCGACGTCGAACTGTTTACCCGGCAACGTTCGGGCAACCATTCGGATGTTCATCTGGTCGACGGTCAGGTCTTCCACACCCATGACGGTGGGCTCGTCCAGCAGCAACGGCTTCAGGCGAGCGTCCTCGTACGCCTTCGCGCCCACTTCGTGCAGGATCTCGTTGACCCTGGTGATGTCGGCGCTGGCGGACACCGGAACGTCGATCGCGGCGCGCGCCCAATCCTTCGACAGGTTCGTGACCTTCACGATCTGGCCGTTGGGCACGGTGATCACTTCACCGTCGGCGTTGCGCAACGTGGTGATCCGCAGCGTGACGTCCTCGACCGTACCTTCGGCCTGCTCCGCGGCTCCGGTCACGGCGATGCGGACCACATCGCCGAACCCGTACTGCCGCTCCGTGATCAGGAAGAATCCGGCGAGGATGTCCTGCACGATGCGCTGCGCGCCGAAACCCAGCGCGGCGCCGAGCACCGCGGCGGGCGCGACCAACCCGGTGACGGCGAAGCCGAGCCGCCGCAGCACCTCCATGGTGATCAGCACGTAGACGATGGTCAGCACCACCCAGGTGATCACCTGGGCGAGCGCGTGCCGATGCTTGGCCGCCTCGGTGCGCACCAGCGCGTCGCTGCTGCGGAAGCCCGCGTCGATCCTGCGGGTGACCCGGTCCCGCAGGTAGGTGGCGAGCCGGCTGAACAGGATGGCGCCGAGGATGAGCAGCACGATCTCCAGGCCCGAACCGCGTAGCCACGTGGTGAAACCGGTGGAAGCGATCGCCTGGATGCCCGCGACATTCATCTAGCTCGCCTGCTCTCGCATTCGCCAGCGGATCCCCGACTCGATGAACCCGTCGATGTCGCCGTCGAGCACCGCCGACGGGTTGTTCACCTCGTAGTTCGTCCGCAGGTCCTTGACCATCTGGTACGGGTGCAGCACGTAGGAGCGCATCTGATTGCCCCAGGACGCGCCCTCGTTGGTCTTCAGCGCGTCCATCTGGGCGCGCTCTTCCTGCCGCTTGCGCTCCAGCAGCTTGGCCTGCAGCACCCGCATGGCCGAGATCTTGTTCTGTAGCTGCGATTTCTCGTTCTGGCAGGTGACCACGATGCCGGTGGGCAAGTGGGTGATCCGGACCGCGGAGTCGGTGGTGTTGACGCTCTGGCCACCGGGGCCCGACGAGCGGTACACGTCGACGCGGATCTCCGTCTCCGGCACCTCGATGTGGTCGGTGGTCTCCACCACGGGAAGCACCTCGACCTCGGCGAAGGAGGTCTGGCGGCGGCCCTGGTTGTCGAACGGGCTGATCCGCACCAGCCGGTGCGTGCCCATCTCGACCGAGAGCGTGCCGTAGGCATAGGGCGTCTTGACCGCGAAGGTGGCGCTCTTGATGCCCGCTTCTTCGGCATACGAGGTGTCGTAGACCTCGACCCCGTACTTGTGCCGGTCGGCCCAGCGGATGTACATGCGCATGAGCATCTCGGCCCAGTCGGCGGCGTCCACGCCACCGGCGCCGGAGCGGATGTTCACCAGCGCGTCACGCTTGTCGTACTCGCCGGACAGCAGCGTGCGGACCTCCATGGCCTCCACGTCGCTGTGCAGCGCGGCGCGCTCGGCGTCGGCCTCGGCGAGCGCGTTGGTCTTGGCCTCGCCCTCTTCCTCTTCGGCCAGTTCGTAGAGCACCGGCAGATCGTCGAGCCGCTGACGCAGCTCCTCCACCCGGCGCAACTCGCCCTGGGCGTGCGACAGCTCACTGGTGACCCGCTGGGCGTGGTCCTGGTCGTTCCACAGCTCGGGGTCGGCGGCCTGATGCTCGAGCTCGTCGATACGACGACGCAGCTCGTCGATGTCGAGGACCGATTCGACCGTCTTGAGAGTGGCGTCGAGTTCGGCGAGATCAGCGGAAACGTCAGGATGCACGATCGTCAAGCCTAGCTGCCCCTCTTCGGCCGCAGCACACGAGTGCGCGCGGTGTGACCGGGGACGGCGCCTGCGCGGGTGGCTCGCGCCCGGCGCGGGCCAAGCGGGCGGATCGCCGGGACGTCGCGCGCTCGCTCGGCAGCCCGCGCCGGACGGGTGAGCTGTGACGGACGCCTCATGGGTTTCTACCCTAAACGGCGACCGCGCTTGGCGCAGTTGGTGTTTGGAATTCGCGGCGGAGATGCTGCTCCGGCCACGCGACGGGATGCCGGTCGTGCCTGATCAGTCGTCCTACCGGGCGGACGGTTTGTGCGTGAGAGGAGCGGTGTGGCGAACTCCACTCCTGCGGCCGCGGATCGCCGCCGCTCGGAGCTCACGCAACTGCTCGGCGACTCTCGGCCAAGCCGATTCCGGCCGTGCCGATTCGGCCGTGCCGATTCCGGCCGTGCCGATTCCGGCCGAGGCGATTCCGGCCGAAGCGGCGCTCGGCGTGCTCGGCAGCCGAAACCCCGTGGCCGAGGAGGTTCGCCCGGGGGACTTGCGCCCACGGCAGAGCGTTTCGCCGTTCCGGCTGGTCACAGCCGATATCGGGGGTGCGGTCACCGGGACCCCGGAAGCACCGCGCCGCTTCCGGCTTCCTCACCCCACGGGGTCAGCGATCAATATGCCTGGTCGGCTCCGGCCGCGCGCGGGCGTACTCGATTTGCCGCGATCGATCCGGCTGTGCCGTGAGTGGCCCGCTCAGCCCGAGACGGCGCGCAGTCCGCCCGGGCGGCGTCCAGCGAGTGTGTCGAGGGCCGTGGCGGTGGCGTCGTCGGCCGGTAGGTAGACGATCACTCGCTGGTCGTCGTCGGCGGAGAGCTCCAGGAACTCGTAGGCCAGGCGCAGCGACCCGGCTTCGGGATGGGCGAGGCGGGTGATGCCGGTGGCGGCGGCCAAGCTGGGCACGGTGTCGACCCGGTCGGCGAACGCCGGGCCCACGGTGACGGTGAGCTCGTCGGCGAGCGCGGCGATGTGCGAGTCGGCGCGAAACGGGCCCTGCTTCAACGCGGCGACCGTCTCGTCGGCGACGTGCTCCCAGTCCGCGTAGACATCGCGGGATCCGGGGACGCAGAAGACGAAACGTGCCAGGTTGGGTGGGGTATGCGGCCCGTCGAAGAGTCCGGTCGGCGCCATCAGCCGGTGGTAGGCGTCGGTGTAGGCGAGAACCTCGGTGAGGCGGTTGACCACCACGGCGGGCGTCGGCTCGAGCCGGTCCAGGATCGTCCGCACCGTCGGTCGCACCTCGCGCAGCGGCTGTGCGGACCCCATGCAGGTGAAGCCGCTGTCCACCGACTTGGTCAACCGGTGCAGGTGCACGCGTTCGGCGGGGCTCAAACGCAACGCGTTCGCCAGCGCGGAAAGCACCGGAGGGGAGGGACGCCGGTCGCGCCCCTGCTCCAGGCGCGTGACGTACTCCACGCTCACACCGGCCAAGGTGGCCAGCTCGGCGCGGCGCAATCCGGGGGTGCGCCGCCGCGCACCGGTGGGCAGGCCGACTTGGGCGGGCGTCACCGCCTCGCGGCGGGTGCGCAGGAACAGCCCCAGCTCGTTGTCGCTCACCTGTCGAACCTAACAAGGCGAAACGCTCGGAGGGTGTCCCTGCCACTACCACTCTTACGGCGGTCTCCCTGTCCCCCGTGCCCGGCAGCAGATTGAGTGGGCGGCCCGGCCGGGCCGTTCCGTGATCCGAGGAGGAAACAGCATGTCCAACGCCCCACTGAAGCTCGCGGTGATCATCGGCAGCGTCCGCGAGGGACGTTTCGGGCCGGTCGTGGCCACATGGTTCACCGAGCAGGCGCGGCGACACGGTTCGTTCGAGGTGGACGTCATCGACTTGGCCGAGGCGGACATCCCCTGGGAACTGCCCGCGGTGCCGCCTGCGATGGATCCGGACCCGCAGCGACCAGAAGGGATGACCGACCTCACGCGCAGGCTCACGGCAGCCGACGCCTTCGTCATCGTCACGCCCGACTACAACCGCAGCATCCCCGCGTCCCTCAAGGCCGTTATCGACTGGCACTTCACCCAGTGGAACGCGAAAGCGATCGGTTTCGTCGGCTACAGCGGAGCGTCCGGCGGCCTGCTCGCCATCGAGCACCTGCGGCAGATCTTCAACGAGCTCAACGCGCACACCGTGCGCAACTATGTGTCGTTCCCGCGCTACTACCTGCTCTTCGACGACGAGGGCAAGCCGCGCGAGCCGCAGGAGCCCGCGGCCGCCGCGACGGCGATGCTGGATCAGTTGCACTGGTGGGCGAGCGCGTTGACGGCGGCGCGATCCCTGGAACCCGTGGGGTGATCGCCGGGCCGATAGGGTGCGGGGCGTGGCTGTGTACTCCTCCGACCTCGAACTCGCCCTGCGGCTGGCCGATACCGCCGACGAGATCACGCGGGCTCGCTTCGGTGCGCTCGATTTGAAGGTCGACGCGAAGCCGGACCTGACGCCGGTGTCGGATGCCGATCTGGCCGTCGAGCGGGCGATCCGGCAGGTGTTGTCCGAGGCGCGGCCGGACGACGCGGTGCTGGGTGAGGAATTCGGCGGGGCCGCCGAATTCAGCGGGAGGCAATGGGTGGTCGACCCGATCGACGGCACGAAGAACTTCGTGCGGGGAGTGCCGATCTGGGCGACGCTGATCGCTCTGCTGGAAGACGGTGAACCGGTCGTGGGCGTGGTGAGCGCGCCCGCTCTGGCACGGCGCTGGTGGGCAGCGGCGGGATCAGGGGCGTGGTCGAGCTTCGAAGGGCGGGCGGCTCGAGCGATCTCGGTCTCCGCCGTCGGTGAGTTGGGTTCGGCCAGCCTGGCATTGTCCAGTCTGTCCGGCTGGCGCGACCGCGGCCTGCGCGAGCAGTTCATCACTCTGACCGACGATGTGTGGCGCGTGCGCGGCTACGGCGATTTCTTCAATTACTGCCTGCTCGCCGAGGGCGCCGTCGACATCGCCACCGAACCGGAGGTCTCCCTGTGGGACCTGGCCGCGCTGGACATCCTCGTCCGCGAAGCGGGCGGGCGTTTCTCCTCGCTGAACGGTGAACCCGGCCCGCACGGTGGCGACGCCATCGCCACCAACGGGCTGCTGCACGACGAGGTCCTCGACCGCCTGCGCCCCTGACGGCGCTCGCGATGTTCGGAGCTAACCGGCCCGCCACGGGGTCGCCGGCGTGAGGTCGATCCCGGCCGGAGGACGCAGGCGGCGCAGCGTGCCGTCCATGCTGGTGACGAACAGCGCCCAGGAGTCCCCATCACGGTCGATGCGCACCGACGTGGCGCCGTCCGGTGGGTTGCGCACCGGAGCGGGTTTGATCAGGCCCGTGACGATCGCGCACGTGGCGCCGGTCGCCGTATCCACCCGATAGACCGCGCCGAGTATGTGATCGGCCACGAAGAGCGCCCCCGCCTTGGTGGCTTCCATATCGTCGGGCAGAGCTACCAGATCCGGGATACCGGAGACAGTGGTGGGATGAGCCGGATCGTCCAGCCGGACGCGGAGGATCTGCAACGTCATGGTGTCGACGTAGACCGATTCGCCGTCCGCGGCCAGCGCGAGGCCGTTGGCGGGCGGCAGCACCGACCAATCCCGTTCGTACTCGCTGGTCGCCGGCCAGTAGCGGGAGATCCCGTTCGACCCGCCGAGGCCGATCGTGGTGAACAGCAGGCTGCCATCGGGCAGCAGCAGCAGGCCGTTGGGCCCGTTCAGCCCGGTGAGCAGAACCTGCACGGCGCCGGTCTCGGTGTCGTAGCGCTGGAGTGTGCCCGGCGGTTCGCTGAGCCCGTCCCCGGTGAGGAAGTAGACGTAGCGTCCGGCGACGCGCACGCCTGCCGGGCGGTACAGGTCCGTGACCAGCTTCTCCAATCGTCCGGCCCGGTCGACGTGCGCCAAGTAGCCGTCCATCAGACCGGTGACGTAGAAGCCGCCCCGCCCGTCGGAATCGAGATTCTCCAGGTTGCCGACCCCTTCGACCACGGTCGTGGTCTCCCAGCCGTCCGAGCACCTGGCGGGGAATGTCTCCGCCCGCGCCGTCGGTATCGCCGCGGTGACTCCGGCAGTCACCGCGACGGCGCTCAGTACCGCGGCGCACGCCCGAATCCCTATCCGTTTTGCCATGAGCGACAACATAACAGCGTCGGATCATCCGAGCAGGCCGGCGAACTTCGCTCGAGTGGAGAAAACGCGAGGTCGGCGCACTGTGACGGAAAGCGAGGGGCTCGGTTGTCCACATGTGGGCAACTCGGCGGCCCAACAGGGCGAACGCCGAACGGTGCGGGTACCGCCCCGCCCGTGCGCTCGTAGGATGGGCCGGGTGACTCCCCCCGATGATTTCGCTGCTGTAGCGACCGAAGCCGCGTCCGGATCGGACGCCGGATCCGTTGCGGCGCAAGAGGTTCTACGCCGAGTCTTCGGTTACGACAGCTTCCGCGGTGAGCAGCAGACGATCGTGCAGCGCGTGATCGACGGCGGCGACGCGCTCGTGCTCATGCCGACCGGCGGCGGCAAGTCGCTCTGCTATCAGATCCCCGCGCTGGTGCGCCCCGGCGTCGGTGTGGTGATCTCCCCGCTGATCGCCCTCATGCAGGACCAGGTGGACGCGCTCAGTGCGCTCGGCGTGCGCGCGGGATTCCTCAACTCCACCCAGTACCCCGACGAGCGCCGGACCGTCGAAGCGCAATTCGTCGCCGGCGAACTCGATCTGCTGTACCTGGCCCCGGAACGATTGCGCCTGGACTCCACCGCGCAGCTGCTCGATCGCGGCAAGGTCGCGCTGTTCGCCATCGACGAAGCGCACTGCGTCTCCCAGTGGGGTCACGACTTCCGGCCCGACTACCTGGGCCTTTCACTGCTGCACGAGCGCTGGCCGGACGTACCGCGGATCGCGCTGACCGCGACCGCCACCGAGAAGACCCGTGACGAGATCATCCAGCGCCTCGACCTCGGCGCCGCCCGCAGGTTCGTGTCCAGCTTCGACCGCCCCAATATCCAGTACCGGATCGAGCCGAAGAATCGTCCCGAGCGTCAGCTGCTGGAATTCATCCGCACCGAGCATGCCGGGGACGCGGGGATCGTCTACTGCCTGTCGCGCAACTCGGTGGAGAAGACCGCGGCGTTCCTCACCGAGAACGGCGTCACCGCCGTGCCCTACCACGCCGGCTTGGACAACCGCACCCGCGCGGAGAACCAGGCGCGATTCCTGCGCGAAGACGGGTTGGTCGTCGTGGCGACCATCGCCTTCGGGATGGGCATCGACAAGCCCGACGTGCGCTTCGTCGCCCATCTCGACCTGCCGAAGTCGGTCGAGGGCTACTACCAGGAGACCGGGCGCGCGGGCCGCGACGGGCTGCCTTCCACCGCATGGATGGTCTACGGCCTCAGCGACGTGGTGCAGCAGCGCAAATTGATCGACTCCTCCGAGGGCGACGCCGCGCACCGTCGCCAGCTCCAATTGCACCTGGACGCGATGCTCGCGCTGTGCGAGACGGTCGCCTGCCGGCGCACGCAGCTGCTCGCCTACTTCGGCGAGCCCGGTCTGCCTTGTGGCAACTGCGATACCTGCCTGTCGCCACCACAATCCTGGGACGGCACGGTGGCCGCGCAGAAGCTGCTGTCCACCGTGCTGCGGCTGAAGCGGGAACGCGGCCAGAGCTTCGGCGCGGGGCACATCGTGGACATCCTGCTCGGTAAGAAGAGTCCCAAAGTCCTGCAATACGACCACCACGAGCTGAAGGTCTTCGGGGTCGGCACCGACCTGCGCGACACGGAGTGGCGTGGCGTGGTGCGGCAACTGCTCGCGCACGGGCTGCTGGCCGTGCACGGCGACTACGGCGTGCTGACGCTCACCGAGGCCAGCAGTGAGGTGCTGTTCGACGGACGGCAGGTAGCGCTGCGCCGCGAGCCCGAACGCCAGGCCAAGCCCGCCCGGACCGCGAAGGCCGCCAAGGCGGCCTCCGTCGATCTGACGCCCACCGACCTGCCGCTGTTCGAGAAGTTGCGCGAATGGCGCGCGGCCACCGCGAAGGAACAGGGTGTTCCCGCCTACGTCGTCTTCCACGACGCCACGCTGCGCGAGATCGCGGCGCGCAAGCCCGCGAGCCTCGCCCAGCTCGGCGGCGTCAGCGGTGTCGGCGAGAACAAACTGGCGAAATACGGCGAACAGGTGCTCGAGGTGCTGGCCACCGGATGAGCCGCTACCGTCACGCGGGTCACCGCTGGGCGGGGACGGTTGCCGGGCAAGGCCGCCGAAAACTATGGAGGACAGCGTGAGCCGGAGCGACACGATCGGGCGCAGGGCGTTTCTGGCCGGTGCGGCCACCCTCGCGGCCGGGACCACGTTGGTCGGGCGCACGCCGGCTCATGCGGTACCCGTCGCCGAGGGTGTCACCAAGTTTCCCTTCCCGGACGAGCGCCGGGTGCGGGTGCTGGTGACCGGCGACGCGGGCACCGGCACCCGCACTCAGTGGGCGGTCGCCGACGCCATGCGCGCGCTGCACGGCCGCGAACCGGTCTCGCTGGCATTGGGCCTCGGCGACAACATCTACGAGCACGGGCCCGACGGCGCGGCCGACGTCCAGTTCGCCGACAAATTCGAAAATCCCAATGCAGGATTGGATTTCCCCTGGTTGATGGTGCTGGGCAACCACGACAACAGCTCGGTTCTCGGCGGTGACGGCGGCTGGCTGCTGCGCGGCAACGCCGAGGTGGAGTACCACGCGAACTCCCGGCGCTGGTGGATGCCGAGCCGCTACTACTCGGTGCGGATTCCGGAGCGCAACCCCGTCGTCGAGTTCTTCGTCCTCGACGTCAACCCGCTGGCGGCCTACGTGCCGCCGGTCTTCTCGCCGTACTGGGCAGTCGACGGCCAGTTCATGAACGAGCAGCGCGACTGGCTCGATCGCGCCCTCGCCGACTCGCCCGCCACCTGGAAGATCGCCTGCACCCACCACCCGTATCTGAACAACGGCCCGCACGGGGACGCGGGCCGCTACGAGGGCCTGTCGCTGGAGCCGATCAACGGCGTGCACGTGAAACGCTTCTTCGAAGACCACGTGATCGGACGGTGCCAGTTCATCCTGTCCGGGCACGACCACTCGCTGCAGGTGCTCGAACCCACGGCGGCGTCGAAGGGAACCAGGCAGGTCGTGTCCGGCGCGGCCGCGAAGACGGTCGGCGCGGAGCCGCGGCTCGCCGCGAGCGCGGGCCACGGTGCGCTGTACGAGAACTACCAGGAGCTGGGCTTCATGGTGCTCGAGCTCACCGAGGGCGGAGTCGACCTGGGCGTGCACACGGTCGACCCGGCGACCGGCGCGTCCGTCGAGGTGTTCCGGCGGCGTCTGGCCTGAGTTCCAACTATGTTGCGCCGTGCGAGAATTGCGGCGCGCCGCTCGCTCGGCGGCTACCGTTCTGGCTATGGCACCGGGTGATGGTTCCAGTGACGCGGGCGATGACATTTCCATCAGCTCGGTGGGGGGTGAGACGCCGGACACGCCGCCGTATGTACGCGGCCGGACCGATCCGGCGGTCGAGAACGTATGGCTGCGCCGCAGTCCGCCGCCGCCGCGCCCTGGCGTACCGCGGATGTCGACGGTGGCGCTGCTCGTCGCGTTCCTCGCCGTGCTCACGCTCTACGTCGTGCTGCATCAGGGCGGTTAGCGCGTCCGCGACCTGCGGGAATAATCCGGTTGCCGGGTCACTTAAAGTGGACCGTTATGAAGGAGAAGGGGCGCAAGGTCATCGCGACCAACCGCCGGGCGCGGCACAACTACACGATCCTGGACGTCTACGAGGCCGGGATCGCGCTGGTCGGCACCGAGGTGAAGAGCCTGCGTGAGGGCAAGGCTTCACTGGTGGACGCTTTCGCGACGGTGGACAACGGCGAGGTGTGGCTGCGTGGGCTGCACATCCCCGAGTTCAGCCACGGCACCTGGACGAACCACGCGCCGCGCAGGGTGCGCAAGCTGCTGCTGCACAAGCGGGAGATCGAGCGGCTGGTCGGTAAGTCGCGGGAGGGCAACCAGACGCTGGTGCCGCTGTCGATGTATTTCTCCGACGGCAAGGTGAAGGTCGAGCTGGCGCTGGCCAAGGGCAAGCAGGACTACGACAAGCGGCAGGACCTGGCCCGGCGCACCGCCGAGCGAGAGGTCACCCGTGAACTCGGACGGCGGGTCAAAGGCATGAGGTGACCGCCGTCCTGCTCGCGCTGGCGGCCGCGGTGGGCTACGGCGTGAGCGATTTCTACGGCGGTGTGGCGTCGCGGCGGGTGACCGCGCTGCGTGTGGTCATCTATTCCTATCCGTTCTCGGTGCTGCTGGTCCTCGTAGCGCTCCCGCTCGTGCCCGGGAACCCGGACGCCGCGTCGTTGTGGTGGGGTGCTGCGGCGGGCCTTGCGAGCGGCGTCGCGGTGTGGTGGTTCTATGCCGCGCTGGCCGGCGGTCCGATGGCGGTCGTGTCACCGCTGACAGCGGTGCTGGTCGCCGGCATTCCGGTACTCGCCGGGCTGGCGACCGGCGAGCGTCCCGGCCCGCTCGCCTTCGCCGGCATCGTATTCGCACTGGTCGCCGTGCTCTTGGTGAGCCGGGAGTCGCCGGACGACGTGACCGAGGAGATCACCGGCGGCCGCGAACTACGGTTCACCCGCAAGGTCGCCGCGCTGACCATCGGGTCCGGCGCCGCGTACGGTCTTGCCTTCGTGTTCTTGCATGAGACCTCCGCGGACTCCGGACTGTGGCCCCTGGTCATGCAGCGGATCGCCGCCACCGCGGTGGTCTGGCTGACCGCGCTGGCCGCCACGGACTTCGGGCGGTTACGCGGCGAACCGCTGCGGCTGGCCTGCTATATCAGCGTGCTGGACGTGATCAGCAACGCGGCGCTGCTGTACGCCTTCCACGGATCGCTGTTGTCGCTGGTGAGCGTGATCGGCTCGCTGTATCCGGCGGTGACCGTGCTGCTGGCGATGGTTCTGCTCGGCGAACGGGTGCACCGGCAGCAGTTGATCGGTTTGATCCTCGCGCTGGCCGCGGTCGCGCTCATCGCCGCGGCCTGAAGGTCACGCGCCCGCTCGGACGTGGTGCGGGCCGGGCACTCGGTGACGGGTCCGCCGCCCGAGCGCCGAAGACGCGGCCCGAGTGCGCGAACCGAGCGCGCACCCGGGCCGGGGTGTAATCGACGCACGCCGATCGGGCGGATCACCGCGTGCACGGTTCGTGGATCGATATCCGCTTCAGCGTGGGACTGCGATAGTCGGCCACCACGGTGCGCGACCCCAGCGACGTGGACGGGTCGGGCACGTTGACCACCGCGCGCTGCGCCGCGACATCGGGTTCGTCACGTCCGTAGATCTGCGGCGCCGCCATTCCCTCGGAGTCGACCGCGAGCCCGGCAAGGGCCTTGCGCAGGGTCGGCCGGTTCATGCCGCCGGTCTCGGCGGCCTTGGTGAGCAGCGCCTTCAGCGGATATGAGATAGCCCAGCCCAGGTTGTAGCCGAAGTTCGTCGGTTCGCTCGGCGCGGCGTTCCTGGCGCGCTGGGCTCCGGTGCTCGCGCCGTCCCAGCCGTCGAACGGCGAGGTGTAGTTGTACAGCGCCGTGAGCGCGGGCGCGGCCGGTGTCTTGAGCAGCGCGCTGTTCCAGGTCGGGGTGGACCCGAGGAATCGGCCCGTGTAACCGGATTTCGCCAGCTTGCCGACGATTTCGGCGGTTTCGGCCGGGCCGGTGGCCAAGAGGACCACATCCGGCGGGTCGGCCAACAGTTCGGCGACCGGGTAGTCCTGTGTGCCGACTTCGGTGTTGGGTCCGGTGTCGATCCGCTCGGTGATCGTCGCGCCGTTGTCCAATGCCCACTTCAGCGCCCCGCTGGCGTAGTCGCCGCCGTAGTTGCCGCGGTAGGCGACCACGCCGAGCGTGCGTGGCTGATAGAAGTTCTGCGCGAACCAATCCAGGCCGAGCACGGCTTCCGTGCAGTACGAGAAACCGTCGTCCAGCACCAGATCGCGGTCGGTGTCGCGGTACTGCCAACCCGACCAGAGTGTGCCGGCCCCGGTCACCAGGTCCGCCTCGTCCATCTCGTGCAGCACGGCGAGCGTCTGCGCGGTCCCGAAACTCATCGCGAGCGCCAGTACATGCGGCGCAATGTTCTCGAATTCCGTGACGTGCCTGCGCGGATCGTAGGCCGTGTCGCGCGTGTAGGTGGTGATGTCGATCTCGTAGCCGCCGATGCCGCCCTGCTTGTTCACCTCGTTCCAGAACGCGACTTGCCCGTCCTGCAAGGACTTTCCGAGCGGAGCGAAGGGGCCGTTGTTCAGGTCGGACAGAACGCCGAGATAGATACAGCCCTTGTCACGCTGAATCGCGTGGGGGCAGGCTTCGCGGGTGACGCCGGGTGCGGCGGCGGGCGACGAGGCCGAACAGCCGCCGGTCAGGACGAGCCCGAGCGTGAGGGGAGCGGCCACGAGACGAAGTAGCCGACGAAAAGTATGAGGAAAAGGCATTTCTTGCTCGCTTACGGCTGCACGCAGGGCTCGTTGAGGGTGATGCGGTCCTGAGTCGGGCCGTGATAGTCGGTCGCCAGGGTCCTCGCGCCCAGCGGCGCGGTCTGATCAGGCGCTTCGATCACGGCGCGCTGCCGGGTGAGGTCCGGCTTGACCGCGCCGTAGGTGTGTTCGGGTATCGCGCCCTCGTAGTCGACACGCAGGCCGTGCACGGCTTGACGGACACCCTTGCGGGTCAGCTTGCCTTCGTTGACCGCCCGGGTGAGCAGCGCCTTCATCGGATAGGAGAACATCCAGCCCGCGCTGTAACCCCAGGTGGAGGGTTCTCGGGTCGCCGAGGCCCTGGCCTTCTTGGCGCCCGCGCTGGTTCCGTCCCAGCCGTCCAGCGGTGAGGTCATGTTGTAGCGAGCGGTGATCGCCGAGGCCGCAGGACTTTTCAACAGGCCGCCGTTCCACGTCGGGCCGGAGCCGAGGAACCTGCCAGGGAAGCCGGCCAGTGCCGCCTTGCCCATGATCTCGCCCGCTTCCGCGGGTCCCGTGGCGAGGAGCACGAGATCCGCTCTGGTGTTGAGGATCTTCGCGACCGCCGCGTCTTGGTTGCCGATCTGGGTGTTCGGCTCGGTGTCGATCTGCGCCACCAGGTCGACCCGATTGGCCGACGCCCATTTCTTGGCGCCGGTGGCGTAGTCGCCGCCGTAGTCGCCCTGGTAGCTGACAGTGGCGATCGAACTCGGCTTGGCTTCGTGCTCGGCGATCCAGTCCAGGGCGATGATCGCCTCGGAGCAGTAGGAGTAGCCGGACTCCAGCAGCAGACCCTTGTCGCTGTTCTCGAATTGCCAACCCGACCAGAGGGTTCCGGCAATGGCGACCATGTTCGCCGCGTCCATCTCGGGAAGTACCTTCTGCGTCTGCACCGTGCCCAAACTCATCGAGAGCGCGAGGACATGCGGCTCGATCCGCCGGTAGGCCTCGGCATGTTTCTGCAGATCGTAGTTCGTGTCCTCGGTGTACGTGGCGATGTCCACCTCGTACTTGCCGCCGATCCCGCCCGCTTCGTTCACCGCCTTCCAGAACGCCAACTGGCCGTTGTCGATGTCCTTGCCCAGCGCGGCGAACGGCCCACTCGTCAGATCGGACAGCACGCCGAGATAGATACACCCTTTGCGGGAGTCCACCGCGTTCGGACACGGGTCGGCGGTGACTCCGGGTTCGATGGCTCCGGTCGACTCGTCACGCAGGATGGAACATCCGGTCAGGACGAGCCCGGCGATGACGGTGAGGGCGGACAAGCGCAGCAACCTGTCCCGAATGGTGCGAAATGCCAAAGTGTTTCCTTAGTCTGAAATCGAGATCCGCTGCTCAGAGCCGATCGTACGGCCCGTGCAGTGTAAGTCGGGTTCGTCGTCGGACCTCGAGAATCGACTACCAGCATCCGGGAAGGGGGAGGCGAGGCGCTCGCCGGAGCGGGTGACTCGAGCTCCGGTCGCGGGGCGGTCGGCGCATGTGCTCGCGGCGCGCCCTCGTGGGCCGGCGTTCATCTCCGGGCCGCGTCCGTAGATCGCCTTCGGGTGTGGCGACCGCCACCGCCGGATATCGGGATGATCCGCGCCTTCTCCGGTGTTAACATGAACAGCCCGGCAAGATGCTGGGGCGTACGGGGCTGAACGGTTTCGACTGCGTACGTAGATTTAGGGGAAGCGTGTCGGTGCAGGCAAGAGACCACCGTAAGCGTCGTTGCAACCAATTAAGCGCCGATTCCAATCAGCGCGAGTACGCTCTCGCTGCCTGATCAGCAGAGCGTCTCTGTCGGCCCGGGGCATGCCCTCGGCTCCGGTGCCGGCATCAGCTAGAGGGCTAACCGTTCTACTCGGTCGCGGAGTAGGACGGGACATCGAACAGCGGCTGGGATCGTCATCCGGGCTTGTTCGCGGGACCCGGAGATCCGAGTAGAGACACAGCGAACTGCACACGGAGAAGCCCTGAAGACGCGGCGGAGGACCCGGGTTCGATTCCCGGCAGCTCCACGAGTGCGAGGCCCATGCTCATGGAGAGCATGGGCCTCGCTCGTTCCGCTGGGTTTTTTGTGGGGGTGCAACCCCACACCCCGCCCGGCGGGCTTCGCCCCCGGACCCCCACCTCGGCGGTTGCGTTGGGTGGGTCCGCGCGGGTTCTACTGCCTTCCGACCTCTGAGTTGGTTTCGTTCGGGTCGGTGTCCGGCGGTGCCGCTCCGTGCTCGCTGGAGGCCGCGCGTTCGGTGTCGCTCTTGTGATTGTTTCGCCACTGTGCGGCGCGTTCTCGCCTCCGCTACTTCGCGGTGCTCGCGCGTCGCGGCAGTTGGGCGGCGGCATCGTGCTGCGGGGGTCCGGGACCGTTTCCGGTGCATGGGCGGGATGTGGGAGGTGCCGAAGGGGGTAATTCGGGCGAATCGGTCGGATTCTGTTTGGTTGCTGAGCGCGGTGGAATCTCCAGGGTAATGTCCATTGACCAGGGAAAATGGGGTGTTTGCCCCCCGGTATCTGGATGGCTGCCATGAGGCTCGAGGTCGAGATGCGGTGCTACTCCCCCCGGGGTTGGTGCGGGGGGCCGACATGACCGCGGATGTCGCGGGCAACGGCATGCGGTCGATTCTGCGTGCCGCCTGTGTGAGCGTCGGTATCGATGCGAGCGACGCCGAGCCCGTGGGCGGCCAGGGGGTCTATCGGTTGCGCGACGGAATCGTCGTGCGGATCGGCGGGCGGGAACAGAAGCTGGCGACTTCGCGGGAAGTCGCCGTGTCTCGATGGCTGGAGACCTGTGGGGTGTCGGCGACGCGGGTCATCCCGGATATCCCGCAGCCGGTCGTGGTCGACGGACGGCCGGTGACTTTTTGGCAGGAGTTGCCGCCGCATCATTCCGGCGCACCCGGCGAGGTCGGCAAGGCGCTGGGAGAGTTGCATCGGCTGCCGCTGCCCGGTTTCGAGCTGCGCCGGATGGCGCCCCTGGCTCGGGTGGAGGAGGACATCGCCGTCGCCCAGACGGTGACCGAGGACGACCGGCGCTGGTTGTGCAAACATCTGGACGAGTTGCGCGGCCGCTGGAAGGCGCTGCCGCGGGGTCTGCCGTGGTCGGTGGTGCAGGGCGCGGGCTGGGGCGACGGCGTGGTGGTCGGCGACGACGGCGACGTGATCTTGGTCGGATTGGAACGAACTGTGATCGGGCCGCCGGAGTGGGATCTGGTGCACATGGCGATCGAGTGCTGGACCGCTCAAAAGATCACCGCAGCGGAGTACGCCGAGTTCTGTACCGGATACGGCCGGGATGTGATGCGGTGGGACGGCTTCTATCTGCTGCGCGACATTCAGGAGTTCCGGATGGCCTTGCAGTCGTTGCGAGCCGCCGCCGTCGACCCCAGCCATCAGCAGCTGGCGCTGCGCCGCCTCGCTTACATCCGCGGTGACGAGGGCATGCGACCGTGGCCCGAGTGGGCGGACACCGACTAGTCTGCCGCGACATCCCGGTGCGCCTGCCGGGTACGACAGTGCGTCGTCCGCAGCAATCGCGAGCGCGGTCAGGGCAGCTTCGTATAGCGGTGGGCCTCCTCGGGCCTGGCGCGGCTGCGGGGCACTATCGGTCATCCGCCAGGGCGGTAGCAGCGAACGCGTCGGCGATCAGCCCTGCTGGGTCGGGACGACGACGATCTCGGCGATGTTGACATGCCGGGGTACCTCGACGGCGTAGGCGATCGCGTCCGCGATATCGCCGGGTTCCAGGATCTCGATCGCCGTGCGCCATTGCGCCAGCCCGGAGCGCTGTTGCTCGTCCTGCATCCCGTCGCCGAGTTCGGTGCCGACGAAGCCCGGTTCGATGTTCTTGATCCGGACGCCGCGCGGCCCGAACTCGGCGCGCAGGTTGCGGGTCAGGTGTGCGACCGCCGCCTTGGTGGCGGTGTAGACGGCGTAGTTGGGGAAGACCGTGTGCCCGCCGATCGAGCCGACCAGCACCAGATCGGCGCGCTTGCCGTCGGTCGCGGCCGCGAGCAGGTCATCGATGAACGCTCGTCCGGTGTAGAGCAGCCCGGTGACGTTGGTGCCGACCATCTGGTCCCACTCGTCGGTGAGCGCGGACTCGAACGGCGCGGCGAGCATGACGCCCGCGTTCGCGACGACGAGGTCCACTGGCCCGAACGCCGCACGCACCGTGGCGGCGGCGTCGCGCACGGACTGCTGATCGCCGACGTCGGCGACGACCGCGAGGGCATCCGCGCCGAGTTCGGCGGCGAGTTCTTCGATGCGATCCTTGCGCCTGCCCAGCAGGGCGACCTTGGCGCCGCTGCGCGCGAGCCGCCGTGCGGTGGCGGCGCCGATTCCACTCGATGCTCCGGTGACGACCGCGACGCGGCCGGTGAGGTTGTTGTTCGTCATGTCCACTACCTTCCGGCCCTTCGCGTGCGCCTGACAGGCTGCGGACTTCCTGGTAGTCGCGGGGCCACCCAGGAGCGGCGCCCCTGACCTACGCTCGGTTCATGGACTCCGACAATCGACTGGGCGCCTTCCTGCGCGCGCGCCGCGAATTGGTGCGACCGGAGGATTTCGGGTTGCCGGGCGGCGGCCAGCGGCGGGTCGCCGGTTTGCGCCGGGAGGAGATCGCGCTGCTCGCCGGAGTGAGCGCCGACTATTACGTGCGACTGGAGCAAGGGCGCGACCGGCATCCTTCCGAACAGGTCATCGCGTCACTCGCGCGAGTGTTCGCGCTGGACGAGGAGGGCACGGCCCACCTGCGTGAACTGGCAAGGCCGACGGCCAGACGCCCGAGAGCCCCGCGGCGGCCCGAGCGTGTGGCGCCCGGCTTGCTGCGCCTGATGAACGCGTGGCCGCACACGCCGGCGCTGGTGCTGGGCAGGTACCTGGACGTCCTGGCGGCGAATCCCTTGGCCGCTGCCGTCAACTCGTGTTCGGTTCCGGGAGTGAATCAGGTGCGCATGGTCTTCCTCGATCCGGAGGCGCGCGACGTCTACCGGGATTGGCCGACCATCGCGGCCGACACCGTCGCCAGCCTGCGGGCGACCGCGGGCGCGGACCTGGACGACCCGCGATTGACCGAGCTGGTCGGCGAGTTGTCGCTGAAGAGCGAGGAGTTCCGGCAGCTGTGGGCCCGCCATGACGTCCGGGCGAAGACCGGGGGCGTCAAGGAATTTCGCAACCCCATGGTCGGGGACCTGACCTTGTCCTACGAGACGTTCAGCGTGAACGGCGCGCCGGGCCAGATACTCATCGCCTACCACGCGGAGCCGGGATCGCCCTCGGAGCGATCCCTGGCACTGCTCGGCAGTTTGATCGCCGACAACCCGGGGGCGGCAGATGACGAGCAGCGTCCCGCCGGTCAGCCGGACGTGACGCGGCAAACGCGCTGAGCGGCCCGAGCTGTCAATCCTTCGCTTCGGTCCGCGTCGCCCCCGCCGACGCGGCCACCACACACGCGACGCCCGCCCACTGTCCGAGATTCATGATCTGACCGAGGACGACCAAGCCCGCGATCGCCGCGACCGCGGGCTCCAGGCTCATCAGCACACCGAAGACACGGGGCGGGATCCGCCGCAGCGCTTCCAGCTCCACCGAATACGGAAGCACCGACGACAGCAACGCCACCGCGAATCCGGCGGCGAGCACGCCGGGCTGCAACAGCGCGGCGCCCGCGTCGACGACGCCGACCGGCAGCATGACCAGCCCGCCGAACGCCATGGCCAGTGCCAGACCGCCGCCGCCGCTGGTCTGTTCGCCGAGTGCGGCGCTCAGCAGGATGTAGCCGGCCCAGCACGCCGCCGCGGCCAGCGCGAACAGCACTCCGGCCCAGTTCACGTCGCCGTCGGCCCGGGTCAGCAGCAGCACTCCCGCCCCGGCGAGCATCGCCCACAGCGGGTCGATCCAGCGCCGCGAGCCGGCCAGCGCGACGCTCAGCGGTCCGAGGAACTCGATGGTCACCGCCATGCCGAGCGGAATCCGGTCGATCGCTTCGTAGAACGAGAGGTTCATCAGCGCGAGCACCGCGCCGTAGCCGAGGACGACCGGCAGCGCGCCGCGTGCCACCCGCAGCGACGAGCGCCAGATCACCAGCAGGACGATCCCGGCGAAGACCAGCCGCAGCGTGACCGCCCCGGCCGCTCCGGTCGCCGCGAACAGTTGCTTCGCCACCGCCGCGCCCACTTGCACGCTGACGATGCCCGCCAGCACCAGCGCCGTCGGCGGTACGCCACCGAGCCCCTGAGCGGCGACCGAACGCCGGACCGAGACCGGCCGCGCCCCGCGCGCCCTCCGCTCGAAGTCGATCGCCACCACGCCGCACCTCCGTCGTCTCGGGAAGACCTCCGGACACCCAACCACGCCGGGACGACACGACCGTCAGGCGGTGCGGGTCCCAGCGAGATTCCGCGGTTTGCCCCCGTCGAAGCCGTGGGGGAGTGAGTATCTAGTTATCGCGCCGGTGCGCGGCCGGCGTCCGTTCGACGAAGAGCGACTCACGACCGATAGGACCACTCCGCATGCGAAAAGGAGTTGCCGCGATAGCGGCGGCGATCGGAACCGGCGCGGCAGTCGCGCTGGCTTGCCCACCCCTGGCCGGAGCCACGGTGACCCAGGTGGGGATGTATCCCGGCATCAATTTCGGCTTGGCGACGAACTACGGCACAGGCTGCACCTACACCGCGCGAGCGACGGTGACCGACATCGTCACACCGGTGACGTTCTACGACAACGGCATACCGTTCGGCGTGGTCCGGCCGTCGGGCGGCGTCGCACTGATCGACTGGGTGCCCGCGACACCGGGGCCGCACACCGTCAGCGCGGTACAAGAGCCGTACGCACCGTATGTGGCGGGTATCGACCTGCGGGTCGGTGAGGGCGTCCACCTGGGGTACGCGTGCGTCGTCCTCGGCGGTTGACGGGTCCGCCGCGCCGGTAGTGTCGAAATCGGCGGTGCTGAGCTCGATCTTTTCGTCGGGAAAGGGAGTGAGCATGCGAAGCAACGGGCCGATCGTGGTCGGTGTGGACGGGTCCGCCGGATCGGCGGCGGCGGTCGCGTGGGGAGCGCAGGCGGCCGCGCAGCATCGGGCGCCACTGTGTCTGGTGCACGTGCTGGATCCGGTCGCCGACTACGGGCCCGGCGTCACCGAACCGCTCACCAGCACCGACTACGCCCGACTGGAGGGGCACGGTCGCTGGGTGCTGGACACCGCGACCGAGGAGGCGTTCATCGCGGTCCGGGCGTTGCACGACATCGAGATCACCACCGAGTTGGTGTCCGAGCCGGTCGGTCCGGCGCTGCTGGACCGTACCCGTGGAGCGCGGATGATGGTGGTCGGCACCCGGGAACGCGGGACCGTCCGGCGCGCTCTGCTCGGCTCGGTGAGCGCGGCGCTGGCCCGCCGGGCGCGCTGCCCGCTGGTCGTGGTCCGGGAGGGCGCGCCGCTCAGCCCGGAGGCCAGGAAGCAGCTGATCGTGGTCGGGGTGGACGGTACGGAGGTCAGTGAACCCGCTATCGAAGCGGCACTGCACGAGGCCTCGGCGCGGGATGTGCCTCTGCTGGCACTGCACGTGTGGACCGGTGTCGAATTGCCGTCGGCGAGTGCGGAGCTCGCGGCCGACACCGAAAAGCAGATCGTGCTCGCGGAGAGCCTCGCCGGATGGCAGGAGCGCTTTCCGGACGTCGAAATCCGCCGCGAGATCGTGACCGATCGGCCCGAGCGCTGTCTGCTCGAACGCTCCGAGCGAGCCCAGTTGCTCGTGGTCGGCAGCCGGGGCCGAGGCGGGTTCGCGGGCATGCTGCTCGGCTCGACCAGTCAGGCGCTGCTGCTGTCGGTGGCGTGCCCGATCATGATCGTCCGCGACCTGTCGATGATGGTCCGCCACCTGCCCGACTGAGCCTCACGCTCCGGTCGTCGAACCCGGCCGGACGATCATCAGAACGGTGACCGCCGCCCACAGCAGGTTGAACACCCCGGTGTCCATGGCGAGACGGCGGATCAGCGTCGGTGTCGTTCCGGTGAGGTCGGCCAGGATCTTCTGCTGTCCCGGCAGCACGAGCAGTGCGAGCACACCCGCCGCGGCGGCCGTCAACCCGATCGACACGATCAGCCATGCGTCGCTGAGCACGCCGAGACTCAGCGCGGTGAGCAGACCGAAGGCCGGGACGAGCACGCCGAGCAGTGCGTAGACCCGGCAGATGCGATGCAACGTGCCGAGGACGGCGGGGCTGTGCCCGGCTCCGGATGGGGTGAGGGCGCGGCGGGTGGTGGCGGGAAACATGCTGGCAGCCACCGTCACGGGTCCGACGGCGATGATCACGGCGAGCACGTGGACCGAGAGCAGGAACTTCGTCACGGCGGTCGACACTAGTGAGCGCGGCGCGTACGAGAAATTGGCGAAAGTGCCATATAGCGATTGATTCTCGCCAATAGCCTTGAACTGTGTACTCGTCCGCAGGGTGCACTAGATCGGCATTGGCTGAAATCGACCGAATAGCTACGCTATTGCCATGCACACCGTGGTCGTACTCGCGCTGGACGGAGTGATCTCGTTCGATCTGGCCACGCCCGTGGAGGTGTTCGGGCGGACCCGCCTGCCCGACGGACGCCCCGCCTATCGCGTGCTGGTCTGCGCGCCCACGCCGACGGTCGACGCGGGCGTGTTCACGCTGTGTGCGTCCCGGGGGCTCGACGCGCTGGCCGACGCCGACACGATCGTGCTGCCCGGCTGCGCCGATCCGGGTCTGCCGGTGCCGGACGAGGTGATCGACGCGCTACGCCGGGCCGCCGCCGCGGGCACCCGCATCGCGTCGATCTGTTCCGGCGCCTTCATCTTGGCGGCGACCGGATTGCTGAACGGCCGTCGCGCGACCACGCACTGGCTCGCCACCGCGGAACTGGCGGCCCGCTACCCGGAGATAGACGTGGACCCCGGCGTGCTGTACGTGGACAACGGTTCGTTGCTCACCTCGGCGGGCGCCGCGGCCGGAATCGATCTGTGCCTGCACATGGTCCGCCGCGACTACGGCTCGGCGGTGGCGGCGGACGCGGCCAGGAAATCCGTCGTGCCGCTGGAGCGGGAAGGGGGACAGGCGCAGTTCATCGTGCACGACCAGCCACCGACGCCGCGCGGCTCGGTGCTGGAGCCGGTGCTGCGGTGGATCCAGGACAACTCCGCGCGCGACCTCTCCCTCGACGAGATCGCCGTACAAGCCGGAATGAGCACCCGCACGCTCAACCGGCGGTTTCGCGAGCACACCGGAACGACGCCCCTGCAATGGCTGTTGCGCGCGCGCATCCGGCAGGCGCAGCATCTGCTCGAAGCCACCAGCCACCCGGTGGACCGGATCGCGGGCCAGGTCGGTTTCGGGTCGCCGACCGCGTTCCGCGACCGCTTCAAGCGCGTGGTCGGGACCAGCCCGCACAATTACCGGGCGGCCTTTCACGCCGACCGATGAGTTCTCGCGCGTCACCCCGTCGGATCAAGCGACCGAGTTCGCTACACCGATCCAGGAGCAACGCGCATGAGGAAAATCACCGCAGGCCTGTTCATCGCCCTCGACGGCGTCATCGAAGATCCGCAGGACTGGCACTTCCCGTATTTCGACGACGCCATGGGGGCGGCCGTCGACGCCCAACTCGGCGCCGCCGACACCCTGTTGCTCGGCCGTAGGACCTACGAGAGCTTCGCGGGCGCGTGGCCGGAGCGCGAAGCGGCGGGCGGCCCGGACGCGGCGTTCGGGAAGAAACTGGGTGATGCGCGCAAACTCGTGGTGACGCGGCAGAACCTCGAATTCACCTGGCGCAACTCCGAAGTGATCGACGGCGACCTGATCGAGGCGGTGACGGCATTGAAGGGCGAGCCGGGCGGGGACATCGGCATGAGCGGCTCGGTCTCGGTGGTCCGTCAGTTGCTGGCCGCCGGGCTGCTGGACGAGCTGCACCTGCTGGTGCATCCGATCGCGGTCGGCAAAGGCGAGCGCCTGTTCCAGGACGGCGCGCCCACTGTTCCGCTGCGCCTGCTGTCCTCGGAGACCTTCGACACCGGGGTGCTGCACCTGGTCTACACTCGCGACGAGGCCGCGCTCGCCGGAACGTACGAAGACGCGAAAGTACACCTGTCCCAAGGCGTTCGGTAAGCGTCAGCTCCGGTTGTCCGGATCGCGCAGGGGGTTGCTGCTGAGTTTCGATCCGGCGCTCGCCATTTCGGACTCGGACAGTTCTGGTGCGAACTATCTGGAGTGTCCGAGCGCTTTCGTGACGATGCCGCCGGTGACCGATTTGACGAGGTAGCTCGTGGAGTCGTGCGGTGACGCGCCGTTGTCGAAGTGCGGCTCGGTGACCGGAGCGACGGTGCCGCCGGGATACGGCGGAAAGAACGCACTGAGATCGAGGTGCGCCGCGACGAGATCGTCCTCGTCCACCAGGTTGTGCCAGTTCGTCACCGCCTTCGGCACGGTGCTCGGCTGCGGGCGCAGCCGGTCGTACACGACCGTGCGCAGGCCGAGTGGCGAGCCCATGGTCAGCAGGGTCACCGGGCGGTCGGTGCGGTGCAGCGCCTCGTAGGCCACCACGCTGCCGAGCGAGTGCGCGATCACCAGGCGCGTTTCTGGGCCGATCTGGTCGAGCACCTGCCGCTGGGCGTACTCCCGCACCTCGTCGTCGGTGAAGTACCGGGCGACCTGGGACAGCGCCGCTATGACGAATTTTTGTGCCAGCCCGAACCCGAACGGCGCGAACCAGCGCAAGCGCATCAGCGCGTTCAAAGCGGGCCGCAGCCTCGCGTTCGTCCCCTGCGCCACCGCGTCCGGCGGCGGGGGAGTGCCGAGCCGGCGGGCCGTCGCCCGATCGCGCTGGTCACCGGCGTGCTCCACGGCTGTCGCGAGCCACGTGGCCGCGAGTTGCTCCATCAGGTCGAGTTGCTCGTCGTCGAGCTCGGCCCCTGTGCCCTGGGCGCCTTCGACCAGGAACCGATTGCCGTAGAACGCCATGCGGGTCGACAAGTCACCGGGAGTACCGTTGCGCCACAATCGGTCCGCCAATTCGGGTGCGCCGTAGTTGCGTACGCCTCCGGCGAGTCCGGGCAACCAGCGCGCCTCCAGCGTGTCGGCCGATTCCTGTTCCTGCGCGATGCCGTGCACGAGGACGATCGTCGCCAACGTCCCACCCCTTTCGATCCCCGGTGTCGGGAACAGTGTCCCTCATCGGAGGCGAGATCGGCAGCGGTGGCTCATCGTCCGGAACGGTTCCGTGCGCGCATGGCTTTGCCCAGTGGGGCAATCGAATTGGCGAGCCCGAACAGCATCCGCTCGGCGATCGAATGTTGCGGGGGCAGGACGGCGAGTTAGCGGGCGAGTTCCAGCCCGTTGACGATCGCCGTGTTCGACTCGATCAGCCCCTCGCGCACGACGAATACGTCGGTGCCCAGCAGATCGAGGCGTCTTCCGTTGGGCGCCAAGCCGATCAGCGGCACGGTGCCGTCGAACCGTCCGCGCATGCGCCAGTGCACCACGGCACGCTCGTCTTGCGCCGTGACCGAGAGGATCTCCACCGTCAGGTTGGGGACCGCCGCGTGCACGTCGCGGAAGAAGGCCACGACCTCGCCAGGAGCGCGCAGATCGGCGACGCCGACGAACACGTCGATCGCACCCGGCCGCCAGCAGTCGGAGACGGTTTGCCAGTCCTGCTCGCCGATCGCCTCGACGTAACGACGCGCCACCGAGCCCGGGTCGCCTGAGTTGGTCAACGGAAATCCTTTCGTCGGGAAGCGGTGAGTGCGCACATCACGGCGCGTCCGGCAGTTGGCTGCGGCCGGACTGCTGGACGGACGGCCTGCCACGACGCGTTGGCCGGCGCAGTCGGCACTGCGCGCACTCGGGGCGGACGCTCGCCCGGAGGAACCAGTGGTGCGCGACGGGAGAACAGCCACGGCCCAGGAGTCTCCGCAGGCATCGATCTGGCACTGTGGCCGGCCGGGGACGTCTTCGGCGCGGAGCAGGCACAGATCGCTCAGTTGATCATCGAGTACGACCCGCAGCCGCCGTACGGTGCCGGTCACGTCGGCAAGTCCTCGCGCGCCGTGCGGCGGGCCGCCACCGCCCAGCAGGCCGGGACCGTGGTGGACCCGGGCGACCTCGGGGAATTCGCCAGGTTGTCGGCCGCCGTGCCGCAGCTGGCGTGGCGCAGCGCGATCCGTCGCGTGCGCGAACGCGGGAAGGTCTTCAGGCGTCCCGCCATTTGATCGAGCAACCCATGCTCGGCCGGTGTGGTTCGGGCGCGGGCTCACCCGCCAGCACGGCTTCGACGGCCGTGCGCAAGTCGTCTCCGGTCAGCGGTTTGCCGTTCCCGGGCGTCGATTCGTCGAATGCGCCGCGGTAGGCGAGTCGGAGGTCGGCGTCGTAGAGGAAGAAATCGGGAGTGCATGCGGCGCGGAAGGCCCGCCCTACGTGCTGCTCCTCGTCGACGAGATAGGGAAACGTCCAGCCCGCGCGGATCGCTTGGTCGCGCAGCCGCAGCGGGGCGTCGTCCGGGTAGGCGGTCGCGTCGTTGGTGCAGATGGCCACGGTCGGCATGGACGGCAGCGAGTCGACCAGTTCGCCGAGCGCGGCCTCGATGTGCTTGACGTAGGGGCAGTGATTGCACGCGAAGACGACCAGCAGACCGGGTCCGTCCGCGAAGTCGTCGCGGGAGTAGATCCGCTGGTCGAGATCGGGTAGAGCGAAGTCGGGTAGCGGTGTGCCGATGGGAACCATGTGTGAGGTATGCGCCATGGTGTGCCTTCCGTCGGGATCGCAGAGGACAGCGGGAGCCTAACCCCGTGTCGTCCGATTCGTCGGAAATACGCCGATGAACGGTCAGTCGGCGTGGCGGGCTTCTCAGCAGGTCAGATCGGCCGGATCGGTGTTCGCTCCGCACAGCACCACGCACACCCGCTCGCCGGGCCTGGGCCGGAACGCCGGCTCCGCGCCGCGTATCGCCGCCAGGGCGGTCGCCGCGGCGTGCTCGACGGCGAGGCGGCGCTGCGCCCACAGCTCGCGGCGCGCCGCCACAATCGCGTCGTCGTCGACCAGCACCGAGGCCACGTCGTAGCGCTGTGCGGCCGTCAGCGCCAGCTCCGAGGCACGCCGGGCGCCGAGCGAGTCGGCGGCGACCGAGTCGACCTCCACGTCCACGACCTGCTCGGCCTCGATCGCGGCGTGCAGCGCGCGGCAATGAACCGGTTCGACGGCGACGGTCCGGACACCGTAGTGATCGGCGGCGGTCGCCACACCCGCGAACAGCCCGCCGCCGCCGACGGCGACCACGACGGCGCCGAGATCGGGGATTCGCTGGTGGATCTCGGTCATGAGCGTGCCCGCACCGGCGGCGATCAGCGGGTTGTCGTATGCGTGGGAGAGCAGGGCGCCGGTGGCGTCGGCGAATTCGCGGCTGGCCGCGAGCGCGTCGGCGTATTGCGTCCCCACCAGGCGGACGTCGGCGCCATAGGAGGTCAACCGGTCCACTTTGACCCGCGGTGCGGTGGTCGGCAGGAACACCGTGGCGGGAATCCCCTGGCTGCGCGCTGCCCACGCGCACGCGAGTCCGGCGTTGCCGCCCGAGGCGATCGTCACGCCTACCCGAGGCAGCGTCCCGTTCTCGCGGTGCGTGAGCAAGAAGTTCAGCGCACCCCGGGCTTTGAAGCTGCCGGTGTGCTGCAGGAACTCCAATGCGAACCACAGCTCGCCCGTGTGGTCGGCCTGTGCCACGGCCACCGGTCTGACCAGCCCGGCCACCCGTTCGGCAGCGGCCTTCACGTCGCTGTGTGTCAGTTCCATCGAACTCCTCGGTACCGTGCCGCTCAGTACTCGCGGCGGTGCGGGGCGAACTCCAGGGTGAGCAGGGCGGCGGCGGCGATGACCACTTCGCGCCAGCGGATCAAGGCGTAGCGCTCATCCGACAGCGCGTGGAATTTCCGCAGGAAGCGGTAGAGCGATTCCAGCCGGATCAGTGGATCGGCGAGGTGCACCAGCACGTAGAGCAGCGTGGCCGTGCGCGATTTGTCCTTCTCGGCGAACAATTCCGGGAAGGGGGCGAAAGCCAGCGAGATACGGTGGATATCGTGCGCGACGGCGTAGTCGACCAGATCGACGATCATGCGTTCGTCCAGGCCGTTCGGTGCGTCCTTGCGCCGCCACGGCACATCGAGGCTCAGTTCCCGGCCCCGGTCCGAGATGCCGTAGCGCTGGAAGCCCACGGGATTGCCGTCGGCGTCGCTGGCGATGACCACCAGCATGTTGGGATTCCGCCCGTCGAGCAGGTGGTCCAGGATCATCGAGAAGCCACGGGTCTGCCTGCCGCGCCGCCATTCGTCGACGATGGCCAGCAGTTCCTCACGCCGTTGTTCGGTGAGGGCCGACTCGTACACCACCTCGGTGGTGACGCCGAAATTCTTGGTCCGGCTCACGGCTTGGCGCAGGTTGCGGAACTTGCGTCCGATCAGGTTGAACTCGTCCACATCGAGCACCACGTCGCGGCCGATCGGTACCGCGTGCAGCCCGCGATGCTCCAGCGCCCACACCTGCCACAGGTTCGCCAGTTCCGGGCTCGCGCCCAGCACGGCGACGCGCCAGCCCTGGTTGACCGCGAAGTCGGAGAACGCCGCGACCAGTTCGGGGAAGGCCGCGCGATTGCCGATCGGGTCGCCCGCCACGGCGGCGATGCCGAAGCGAGCGCGATAGCCGATCGCGGCGGTCGACGACGCGTTGAAGAAGTAGGTCTTCGACGAGTGCAAGGCGAACGGCGCCAGCGCATCGCCCTCGGTGCGGCCGACCAGCTCGGCCACTCGGTACAGCTGGTCGGGCTGCGGTTTGCTGGCTATCGGCAGCACCAGAACGAAGCCGGTGGCGGCCAGCAGCGCGAACCCGGCGTCGGGATGCTCGGCGCGGTAGGCCAGATGCGCGACGGCCAGCACCAGCACCGCGGCGGTGAGGTGCGGAAGCGTGATCGGCCTGCGCAGGTGCAGCCCTCGCGCGACGAAGACGCCCGACAGTGCGAGCGCGACGAACCAGCCGTGGTCGACGGTCTCGTTCGAGGTGGCGTTGGCCTCGTAGGCCAGGATCACCGCGATCAGCAGCGCCAGGGTGATCAGCGTGGCGCGCGCGGCGGGCGTGGTGGTGAAAGCGGCTTCCCGGTAGCCGCTGAGGGTGGTGGCGCGCAGTGTGCGCGAGCTGGAGGTTCCCTGACCGTCAGGCACGAGCGGGCTCCGCTCTGCCCGCGCGCCTCGCTACCCACGACAGGTTCGCCATGGTGGCCCTCCAGATGATCGCCTACCGAACACACTATGCGCACCCGACGGTCCAGGGGAAATGCCTTTCCGAAACCGTCGGGTAGCCCGGAGGCACGAACCGAGCTGACGCAGGGCACGTGCCGCCCCCAGGGGCAAACAGCGGATGAATCCCGTTCTATTCCTTCGCCAGGGCCGCTTCCAGCCGCGCGATTCGATCGGCTGGCATGGGCCCGTCCTGATCGGCATGAGCGACCAGCAGCTGCGCCGTGATGCCCGCCGCATGGTGGCGCGGGCTGTCCGGGCGGTCGTCGGCCGGATGGCCGCCGTGGAACTCGCCGCGGCCGCGATCCGGTCGCCGAGGGTCGCCGAGGGTCGCCGCCGTGCGCGACGCGAGCCGACCGCCCGTGCGGTAACCGACCGCGGCCACAGGTCTGGGCGTGACGAATTCCAAAATTAAACCCTATTTCTTTCTCCTGGGGCTGATTCGGGCGATTGCGGTCCAATTGCCGATTCCTCGGCGTGTATCCGCGATTTTCCCCTGCCGCGTTGTCATGCTCAGTGCCTGGCTGATCCGAACCAACCGCCTGACGAGTGGGCGCGACGAGAGGTCCGACTGTGAAACTGAGCTGGATGGCGATTGCCGCGCTGGTAGTCGCCGCTGTGTCCGGGTGTTCCGACGATCCTTCGGAGGGGGCGGCGGCGGCCTCGACGACCGTCGGCGCCGCCTCGAGCGCTCCGGCCACGACGGCCGGAGCGCGCGACGACGAGGCGGCGGACGGCGGGCTGCGGATTTTGCTGGGTGAAGTAAAGAAAGTTCCGGTGCCCGCCGATGCGGTGCTCGATATCCGGGCTCCCGCCGCGTGGGGTCAAGCCGTCGGCGGTATTCGCTGCACAGTCACCGATAGTTCCGGACGGAATGAAGATCTGCGCTCGTCGGACGCGAAGAAGACCGAGACGTTCGGCGGGACGGAATGGGTGACGGTGTGGACGTTCTCCTCCGCCCCGAACAGCGACGTCACCGTGGGTTGCCGGGACGCGGAGTCGAAGATCGCCGCCGCTCATCGTGATCCGTATCTGCGCGTCGTGCCGCGCGAGATCGTCCCGATCGCGCCGCCGCAGCGCTGATCCCACCGGCGCGGTGGCCGGCTGTTCAGGCGGCGGCGCGCACCTCGACCGGCCGGTAGACGCGGGACGCGAGGGACTGCAGCACCATCAGGCGGGTCAGTTGGTTGCGCAACCAGATGCGGCCGCCGGTGGCTGGAATCAACATGGAACTGCTCGCCCGCACCGAACGCTGTGCCCGCAGCACGGTCGGACGCAGGGCTTGCTCGTAGCGGTGGAAGGCGATGCGGTGGTCACCGCCCGCTGCGGCCAGCTCGGTCGCGAGCAGGTGTGCGCCCTCGATGGCCAGCGCCGCGCCCGCGCCCGACAGCAGCGTCGCGCAGTAACCGGCGTCGCCGACCAGCGCGACCCGCCCGTTCGACCAGGCCGGTATGCGGACCTGGCTCACCGCGTCGAAATAGAAGCCGTCGTCGGCGGTGGCCTGGTCGAGCAGGGTGGGCACCTGCCAGGCCTGGTCATCGAAATACTCGCGCAGCAGGGCTTTCTGGGCATCCTGGTCGCGGTGGTCGACCTCGAGCACGCGGTCCTCGCGGAAGGCGAAGAAGGCCGTCGCGGTGTCGTGGCTCCCCGAGCGGTAGACGCCCGCCACCTTCCCCGGCGTGTTGTAGAGCGTCACCGAGTGCGGACGTCCGAGTTCGGTGTCGATCCGCGCGGTGGCGAAGTACACGCCGAGGTGGTGGAGCGCGTCCGCCTCGGGTGCGACGACGAGATTCCTTGTCCGCGAATGCAATCCGTCGGCGCCGACAACCAAGTCGAATTCGGCCTGTGCGCCGCTGTCGAAGGTCACCTCGACGCCGCCCTCGTGCTGGTCGATCGCGGCGATCGAATCGCCGAAGGTGAACTCGACGTCGTCGGCGGTCGCCTCGTACAGCACCTGGGCCAGGTCGCCGCGCATGATCTCGAGGTCGCCGTCCCCGTTGAAGGTGCTGGTGCTCATGCCCGCGACGCGGCGGTCGGCGGCGTCGACGAAGGTCAGCTCGCGGATGTCGGTGGCTCGTTCGCGCAGCCGCGGCAGTACGCCCATGCGCTCCGCGATCCGCACCGAATTGGCGCGGATGTCGACGCCGTTGCCACCCGGGCGCAATGCCGGGCTGCGCTCGACCACCGTGGGCCGGAAGCCGTTGCGCACCAGCCAGTACGCGAGCGTCGGTCCGGCGATGCTCGCGCCGGAGATGAGAATGCGGGGTTCGTGGGCCATGAGTGCCTCCTGTATCGACTGACCGTTGGTCAGTCATGAATGTAAGACACTGACCATCGGTCAGTCAACGGGTAGGATCTGCACCGTGAGCGACGAGACGACCACCCGCGCGCGCATCCTCGAGGTGGCCATGGACCTGTTCGGGACGCATGGTTACCACCGCACGTCGGTGCGCGCGATCGCCGAGCAACTGGGCATCTCCAAGGCGGGCGTGCTGTACCACTACCCGAGCAAGTACGACATCCTCGCCGGTTTGGCCGAACCGTTGCTGGTCACCATGGAACGTGTCGTCGCCGAGGCGGCCGACCCGGATCCCTGCGAGGCGCGCCGTCGCGTGATCGAAGGGTTGCTCGACGTGTTCCTCACGCATCGCTATCTGCTCCGGCTCAATGTCCGGGACCTGGCATTGGCCGCTCCAGGAACCATTTTCGAGCGGTTCAGCAAGACCATGATGCAGGCGAACATCCTGGTGGCGGGCCCCAACGCCACCTTCGCGGAGCGCATTCGGGCCACCCAGGCGGTGGCGGGGCTCAGTGACCCGGTGGTGCTGTACGCCGAGGCTCCGGTCGAACAGTTGCGTGCCGAGGTGCTGGAAGGAGTGCGCCTGCTGTTGGCGCCTGCGGACCGGACGCCGCCCGCGTCCACGTCCAGGGGAAGGCCCGCGGCGATGACCGAGGAGCGGATCGAACTCGCCCGGCGGATGCGTGACACGGAGCGCCGCAGCGTCCCGGATATCGCCCGGGAGTTGGGTGTCTCGCGGGCCACACTGTACCGTTATCTCAAATAAAGAGTCTTATTGAGACGTTATTTTTGAGACAGGCGGCTCGTGTTCGTCGGAGGCCCGGAGTAGCGTCGGCGGCATGGACGATGCCGCCTACCGCGAGCGGCCGTCGAGGCACGCGGGTGCCGTGTTGTGGACCAAGACCTTCGACGGCCGTGGCTCCGCGCTGCCGGTGCTGCCCGACGGCTGCATGGATCTGATCTGGATGAACGGCCGGTTGGTCGTCGCGGGACCGGACACCCGTGCCCATCATCCCGGTGGAACGTCCGGCGATCGGTATGTCGGCGTCCGGTTCTTCCCGGGAACCGCGCCCGCGTTGCTCGGCGTCCCGGCGTGCGAGTTGCGTGACCGGCGAGTCGATCTGGCTCAGCTGTGGCCGTCGGCGGTGGTCCGGCCGCTGGTCGACCGGATCGCGGCCGACGGAGATCAGGCGGCGGCGCTGGAACACATCGTGCGCCGGCGCGCGGCCGAGACCGAACCGGCCGATCCGCTCCTGCGGAAGGTGGTCGGCGCGCTCGACGCCGGGAGGTCGGTGGCGGCGGTCGCCGACGCGTCCGGGGTCGGCGAGCGGACCCTGCACCGCCGCTGCCTGGACGCCTTCGGCTACGGCCCGAAAACCCTTGCGCGGGTGCTGCGCTTGCAACGCGCGCTGGCGACGGCGCGCCAGGGCGTACCGCTCGCCGAAACCGCGACGCGGGCCGGTTTCGCCGACCAGGCGCACCTGTCGCGCGAGGTGCGCGCGCTGGCCGGGATCCCGCTGGGAAAGCTCCTCGCCCAGTCCTAGAGAGCGGCGTACAGGTCGACGCCGTTGCCGTCCGGGTCCTGCACCACCGCGTAGCGCTGCCCCCAGAAGGCGTCCCACGGCTTCAGTTCGCCGTGGTATCCAGCGTCCACGAGTTCGGCGTAGACGGCGTCGACTTCAGTGGGATCGGCGCAGCGAAAGGCGATTCCGAGACGGCCCGCGCCGGTCGACGGCGTCCAGTCGGCGTGAAAGGACCGGATGACGGCTTCGGTGTCCAGCGTGAGCCGCAGGCCGTTGGGCAGAGCCGCCTCGGCATGCCCCTCGTGCTCCGAGCCGTCCGGGAAGTCGAGACCGAGGCGGCGGTAGAAGGCCATCGCGGCGGCCATATCGCGGACGACGATGCCGATCACGTCCAGTTGTGGTGTCATGCCGGCAGCGTAGGCAGTGCCGCGGGGGCGCGTCTTGAACGAATCGGACAGCGCCTACCGCGCGGGTGCGGGGACCAGTTCGGCGATGAGATTCTCCACCAGGATGCGAATGTGGTCGCGGATCGTGCGCACCACATCGAGGGACTGGTCGGCGGGATCCGGCAGCATCCAGTCGCGGTAGCTGATGCCGGGGAAGAACGGGCAGGCGTCGCCCGCGCCCATGGTGACCACCACGTCGGAGATGCCGATCGCGTCCATCGTGAGCGGCTTGGGGGTGTGTCCTGAGATATCGATGCCGATCTCGGCCATGGCGTCCACCACCGTGGCGTTCAGGGTGTCGGCCGGTGCGCTGCCCGCCGACCGCACATCGAACCGGTCGCCCGCGAGGGCGGTGAGGAACCCGGCGGCCATTTGCGAACGGCCCGCGTTGTGTTCGCAGACGAACAGCACACTGGGCTTGTGGGACATGGGAACGCCTTTCGATGTGCAAGGTGGAGCATAAGTGTGCTGGCTGCCGGACCGACTGCCCGGCTGGGTGAGCCGAAACGCTTTCGGAGCGTATGAGATACGTATACCAGCGAGCCGTGAATCGTTACGGCGCGCCGTGCCTTCGCGTGCGCGCGCGTACGGTGATCGCAGGTCAGAGCCCGAATCCGAGATCGCGCCGCCGCCGCGGTACCCGCATGCCGGAGCGGACTGGACGGTAACGCGGGAGTATTCGCCCGAAGGGGCGCAACGGAAGGCATCGCGGAAGGCCTGCGACATCCGGAGACGTTGTGGCTCGCGACGTTTCGGCGGCGGGACGAAACGCGCTCCGGACTCTTGTGCCGCCGACACGTGTACCCCGGTCGATGCGAGGTCGACCGGGGTACACGTGCGAATCAGCGCAATGTCATGGCCGCGGGGATCGAATCGTCTCGCCCGCCGCCCATGTCCATCGAGAAGGGAATGTTGTCCGAAGGCGTATCAGATCGGACGCAGGTCGATCATCTTGCGCAGCCGCTGACGATCGCGTTCGAGGCGGCGGGCTTCATAGGCGATCGGGAAGTAACGCAACCGCTCCGGCAGCAGCGGCACCAGTCGCGCGATCAGCCGGCCGAGCACCCGGAGCTTGCGCTCGTCGGCCGCGGTCCAGGTCAGGCCGAGCTTCTGGCGCGCCACCTCGGGCGTGGTGCCGACCGTCACGAAGTACTGCAGCCAGCCGATCGGCGCCACCGCCGCTTTCCAGGCCGGATGCAGCACGCGCGGCAGCTGCTTCGGTGGCGCGACGGAGCGGATCACCCGCAGATAATCGCGCGCGGTGTCGGTGGCGACCAGATGGTTGGCGACGGTGGCGTCGAAGAACTTCTCGAATTCGGTGTAGTTCGCCGGGATCTCCTTGGGCGCCACCGAGAAATTGCGCAACAGCTGCAGCGTCTCCTGGAAGTACGCTTCCTTGTCCGCCGCGGTGAGCGGGCGCTTGGCGAAGTACTTGGCGCTCTCGGTGAAGGCGAACGTCCCGGTGTGCAGCACCCAGGCCCACGGGGCGCTGGACAGCGCGGTGTGACGCACGCCGTTGGCGTCGGTGGTGTTCAGTGACGCGTGCAGCTCCCGCAGGCGGTCGGCCTCGGCGAGCGCCTCGTCGCCGCCGTAGACCCACATCATCACCGAAGCCAGGCTGCGCGTGGCACGTCCCATCGGATCGGTGCGGAAGGTGGAGTACTCGTCCACCACCGCGGAGATGGTCGGCTCCATCGTTTGCAACAGGAAGGCCGAGCCCGCGGTGAGGGAGAACGTGATCAGACCGGTCTGTTCCCACATGCGGGTTCCCGGTTCGATCGGGCGGCGGGGCGGCAGCGAACGCGCGCCGGTGGATTCGCGTGCGACGGACGCGGTCATCGTGATCTCCCTTGATCGGCCGAACTAATACAATGAGATGATAGCCATAGCAATCTCTCATCGTCTACCCGTGTCCGATCTCGTCGCTGCCCCTAGGCTGTGCAGATATGACGACCGAGTGGCGCAGTCGTACCGGCCGGATCGGAGTACTCACGGGCGCGGGCATCTCCACCGATTCCGGCATCCCCGATTTCCGCGGCCCGCGCGGGGTGTGGACGAAGGATCCGATCGCCGAATTGCTGTCGACCTATCAGAACTACGTGGCCGACCGCGGCTTGCGGGAACGCGCCTGGCTCGCGCGGCGGGACAATCCGGCTTGGCAGGCCGTCCCGAACGCCGCGCACAACGCGCTCGCCGACTTGGAGCGGGCCGGGCGGACGGTCACCATCATCACCCAGAACATCGATCGCCTGCATCAGCGGGCGGGGTCATCGCCGGATCGGGTGATCGAGATCCACGGCAACATGTTCGAGGTGGTCTGCATCGAATGCGATTACCAGACCTCGATGTCCGCCACCTTGGAGCGAGTGGCCGCGGGAGAACCCGACCCGCCGTGTCCCGGCTGCGGTGGCATCCTCAAATCCGCCACCGTGATGTTCGGCCAGCAGATGGACCGCCGCACCATGACCAAGGCCGCGCTCACCGCGGAGACGAGCGACATCTTCCTTGCCATCGGAACGTCGTTGCAGGTCGAGCCCGCCGCGTCGATGTGCTCCATCGCCGTGCGCAGCGGCGCGGATCTGGTGATCGTGAACGCCGAGCCGACGCCGTACGACGCCATGGCCACCGAGATCATCCGCGAACCCATCGGCACGGCCGTGCCCCGTCTGGTCGCGGAACTCCTCGCCGATCGACCGGAGTGATGCCCGCGGTGCGCCGGGTTCAGCCGACCGGGCCGAGTACCCGGTCGAGGTAGGGATTGGCGAAACGCCCTTTCGGGTCGAAGCGGCGGCGCACCTCGGCGAACCGATCCCAGTCGGGATAGCGGCCGCGCAGCGTCGCGGCGGTCTGGAAGTGGCGTTTGCCCCAGTGCGGGCGGCCCTGGAAGCGGTCGAAAACCGCTTCGCAGGCGCGGAAGTATGGCTCGAAGTCCATGTCCTGGTACTGGTGCACCGCGATGTAGCAGGTGTCGCGGCCGGCCGCCGGGGACAGGAACGCGTCGTCGGGCGCGACCCACCGCACCTCGATGGGCATCGGGGTGTCGAATCGAGTGGACAGTTCCTTGATCTCGCGGATCGCGTCGACGGAGTGCTCGCGCGGGATCGCGTACTCCATCTCGGTGAAGCGGATCAGGCGCGGCGACGCGAACACCCGGTAGGAGCGGTCCACCTGACGCCGGTAGCTGCCCGCGTAGGCGGCGCTGCGCTGGATCAACGGGAGCAGGCGCGGCTGCCTGCGGCTCAGGCCGCACAGCGCGTCGAACAGGTAGTTGGACAACAAGATGTCGGTGAACCAGTCCACCGCTTTGGGGCGCGGCTGTTCGGGCAGGAGCACGCGATTGTTGCGCTTGGTCATGGCCAGCGGGCTGTGCGCGAACATGTAGAACTCGAAATGCTCGTTGCCGTCGACGAACGAATCCAGATCGGCGAGCACGTCCTCCACCGGGATCGGCCGCTCGATGCCCTCCAGCACGAAGGACGGCACCATCCGCAGCGTCAGGGCGGTGACGACGCCCAATGCGCCGATGCCGACGCGCGCCGCGCGCCAACCGTCGGGATCGGTCTGCTCGTTCAGTTCCGCCAGGGTTCCGTCGGCCTGCATCAGTTCCACCGAATGCACCGCGGCGGAGAGGTTCTGCAAAGTCGCGCCGGTGCCGTGGGTAGCGGTGGCGATGGCGCCCGCGACGGTCTGCACGTCGACGTCGCCCAGATTCGGGAAGGCGAGGCCGTACTCGTGCAGGGCGGTGCTGGCGGCGTTCAGGCTGATGCCCGCCTCCACCCGGACCAGGCCGTTCGCCCGGTCGACGTCGAGCACACGGTTCAGGTTCGCCAGGCTCAGCAAGGTGCCGTCGGTCAGGACGGCGTCGGTGAACGAATGCCCACTGCCCGCGACGCGCACGGTCCGGTCGTCGGCTTCGGCGTCGGCGAGCAGGCCGGACAGTTCGTCGACGGAGCGCGGCGTGGCAAGGAGTGCGGGTGCGCAGCGTTGATCGCCGGCCCAGTTCACCCACGAATTGGTCATGTGTCCAACTCTACGGGAGTGTGTGTGACCCGCGCTACTTACGGTTCGTTTTCGCTACCTCTTGCGCCAGCTGCAGGTCAGCTGTTGCTTGGCCTGCTCGACCTCGTCGTCGCTCAGCGGGGGGACGACGAGATGCTGACGCGGCGTCTTGTCGCCGCGCACGCCGTTCAGCATGATGGCCATATACCGCTGCCAGACATCGGGATTGACCGGCCTGGCGAACTCGGCGAGACCGTCGACCATGTGCACCAGCGCGAAGAAATCCGAGGGCTCGATGCCGTCGGCGAGCACGCCCGCGTCGCGGGCGCGTGCGCAGATGGCGTGCACCTTCGGCTTGATGCGATCGCGCACGACCGCGAATCGGTCGGTCTCGTCGTCTTCGAGTTCCAGCATGACTTCGCTGAATCCGCGATTCGTGGCCATGTGCCGACACGCGTATTCGAAGAACTCGACGAGTCCGAACCAGGGATCTGGATGCCGGTAGGCGGCGTCGGCCGCGTCGGCGAAATCGTTCAGGTTCTGGTCGAAGACTTCGACGATCAGTTCCTTCTTGTTCGCGAAGCGGCGGTACACCGTGCCGACACCCACACCGGCGCGCTCGGCCACGTCGTCGAGAGTGATCTCGAGTCCGTGATCGGCGAACAGTTCCCGCGCCGCGGCGATGATCCGCTGCTGATTGCGCGCGGCATCGGCCCGCAGGCGCCGGGGTGGAGAGGCGACCGTGGCGTGATTCACACCGCCATTCTATCAACATCGGGGATTAACCGGAGGTGTTGTCTCCGTTATCGTGATAGCTTCTTCGAGTAAGCGGAGGAGCATTCTCCGGATCAATGCTCGAGACAAAGGGTACACATGACTACCGCGATCGACCGCGGGGCCCCGGCCCCGGAGCGAACGGGAAGTGGGCGGCGCGGCTCGCACGCCCTGCGCTGGTGGGTGCTGGCCGTTCTCGGCGTCGCTCAGCTCATGGTGGTGCTGGACGCGACCGTGGTGAACATCGCCCTGCCCGCTGCCCAGCAGGACCTCGGCTTCAGTGACGGCGACCGCTCCTGGGTGGTCACCGGCTACGCACTGGCGTTCGGCAGCCTACTGCTGCTCGGCGGACGCCTCAGCGACCTGTTCGGCAGGCGCACCACCTTCATCATCGGTCTGGTCGGCTTCGCGGTCGCCTCCGCCGTCGGTGGCGCGGCCACCAGTTTCGAGATGCTCGTCGCGGCTCGTGTCGGACAGGGTGTCTTCGGCGCGCTGCTGGCGCCCGCCGCACTCTCGCTGCTCACCGTGACGTTCACCGAACCGTCCGAGCGGGCGAAGGCGTTCGGCATCTTCGGCGCCGTCGCGGGCACCGGCGGCGCGATCGGGCTGCTGCTCGGCGGCGCACTGACCGAATGGGCCTCGTGGCGCTGGGTGATGTTCGTGAACCTCGCCTTCGCCGCCGTCGCTCTGGTGGGTGCCGTGCTGTTGCTGGCCAAACACACGAGCACCGAGCGGCCCAAGCTCGACATACCCGGCACGGTGGTGGTCACCGCGGGCCTGTTCGGCATCGTCTACGGGTTCTCGCACGCGGAATCGGACGGCTGGACCAACGGCGTCACCCTGGCGTTCCTGCTCGGCGGTGCGGCGCTGATCGCGGTGTTCGCCTGGTTGGAGACCCGGGTCGCGCACCCGCTGCTTCCGGTGCGGATCGTGCTCGACCGGATGCGCGGCACCTCCTACCTGACGGTCTTCGTCATGGGCATCGGGATGTTCGCCATCTTCCTGTTCCTCACCTACTACATGCAGCTGACCCTGGGCTACTCGCCGATCATGACCGGCGTGGCGTTCCTGCCGATGGTCGCCGCCATGGTGGCCTCCTCGACCACCGGCCCGTCGCTGCTGCTGCCGAAACTCGGCCCGAAGGTCGTGGTCAGCGGTGGCTTCCTGATCGCGGCGGCGGGCATGGCGTGGCTGACCCGGATCGGTTTGGACACCGGCTACGCCACCCACATCCTGCCCGCCCTGATCCTGCTCGGGCTCGGCCTCGGCGGTTCGATGTCGACCGCCTTCCAGGGCGCCACCTCGGGCGTGCAGCACGAGGACGCCGGCGTGGCCTCGGCCATGATCAACACCAGCCAGCAGGTCGGTGGATCGATCGGCACCGCGCTGCTGAGCACCATCGCGGCGTCCGCGGCCACGGACTACCTGTCCGCCCGCACCCCGGACCCGCTCACCATCGCCCAGTCCGCGATCGAGAGCTACACCACCAGTTTCTGGTGGGCCACGGCGATCTTCGTGGTGGGCGGCATCCTCACCGCGGTGCTCATGCCGAGCACGGCGCCGGTGCCCGCCGAGGGAGAGCCGGTGCTCGCCCACTGAACCGAGTGCGGCACCGCCGACCCGGTTTCCGGCACAGCGGCCGCCGTCCCCGCGATTCCGTCGCGGGGGCGGCGGCCGTCGTCGCTGTCCGAGCCGGACGATCGCGGGTTCGTCGGCGAGCGCGGCGGTGCCCTCGCGAGGAGGGGTGGCGGGACTGTGCTCTGCGATTGCCTGATCGGCCACTCCTGGCGGTCTACTCCCGTGGGGGGATGAATCTTCCGCCATGGGCCGTGGCAATGATCCGGATCGCGGAGCCCGTCGCCGAGCATCGCGCACGACACGCGGTACTCGTCCGCCGCACACGGCAAAACGCTCCCGAATCACCATTATTGGTGCAAAATACGAGGTAAGCAGATGTGGCGGGCTTTGCTGAACGCCATGGGCATTGTGCTCGATCCGGTCTCGTGCAGAGGTGGGCGGTCCTCTACCCGGCGTACGCGGTAAATGTCATGGGATGCTTTGCAATCGGAAACCCGATGATTCCGACCGCTTCGGTGTGGGTAGCCAAGAGGCTGCTGTGCACCCTTCTCGGTATCGGCGCACCCGGCGGTCGCACCACCTTCTCCACCCCACCCGCGAGGTTCGTAGACTCCTCGGACCGGGCGCGGCACTTCCCGCGCTCCTCCGCCTCGGGGGTGGCGGTGGCGTAGCCGGGGCGTCGGAGCCCGGCGCGGGCATGGCACGGTGAGTACCTGGTTCGGCTCGGCGATCGACGGGAACGGTACGACGGAAGGGGGCAGGCATGAGTGGTTCGCAAGCGGATGCCGCCGCGGCGGGACGGTGGCGGCCCGCGGCACGGCTCACCGTGCTGCTCGACGAGGACGACAAATGGCGGCACACGCCCCTGTATCACGAGATCGTGCGCCGGGCCAGGGACATCGGCCTGGCGGGCGCCAGCGTGTGGCGCGGCATCGAGGGATACGGCGCGTCCTCGCATGTGCACACCACCCGGATCCTGGATATAGCCGACCACCTTCCGCTGATGCTGGTGCTGGTCGACGATTTCGAACGCCTGCGCGCCTTCGTCGAGCGGAACGCCGAACTGTTCACCTCGGTCAACGTCACATTGGCACCGGTGGACCAGTGGCAGGAAGGTGAGCGATGACCAGACCCCGCGGCAAGCCCGATGCACCGGCCGGTTCTCCCGTAGCCCTGGCGGCACCAGCGGATTTCGCCTCGCCGATGCCGCCGGGCACGTCGGCCGTTACCATTGTCGGTTCGGCGCGGCTCGGCGATCTGAGCGGCGCGCCGGCGGGCGACCGACCGCTCGCCGCCGCGGAAGCGGGCTTCCGCACCGTGCCGACCACGTTCAGCATGGAGGGCTGCGCGACGTTCCGGCCGGCGGCCGACATGAACGACGTGGCCGTGGGGTCGGCGGTGACCGGGCGGTCGTGGACATGATCCTGATGACGAGCCGGGCGCAGCCGATACGGAAGGGAGACCCGAGCATGGCCCACGATCGAGCCGGGCGTGCCGCACGTCCCACCGATCTGGAAGACATCGCACACCTGGTGACGGCGTACTACAGCCGTGTTCCGGACACGGACGATCCGGCCCAGCGGGTGACGTTCGGCACGTCGGGACATCGCGGCTCCAGCCTGGACGGCGCCTTCAACGAGGCGCACATCCTCGCGATCACCCAATCGATCGTGGAGTATCGCGCCACTCGCGGCATCACCGGGCCGGTTTACCTGGCCAGGGACACGCACGCGCTGTCCGAGCCCGCCTGGACCACAGCGCTGGAGGTGCTCGCCGCCAACGACGTCACCGCGGTGATCGACGCGCGCGACCGCTACACCCCCACGCCGGCGCTGAGTCATGCTGTGCTGCGCCATAATCGGGGCGGGGCCAAGCATCAGGCCGACGGCATCGTGGTCACCCCGTCGCACAACCCGCCCCGCGACGGCGGCTTCAAATACAACCCGCCGCACGGCGGCCCGGCCGACAACACGGCCACCGACGCTATCGCCGCACGCGCGAACGAACTGCTGCGCGACGGGCTCACCGGAGTCAAGCGCACCACGCTGGAGCGCGCGCTGGCCACCGGCGTGGAACGCTACGACTACCTCGACCACTACATCGACGACCTGCCCAACGTGCTGAACCTGGACGCGATCCGCGGCGCGGGCATCCGCCTCGGCGCCGACCCGATGGGCGGCGCCAGCGTCGACTATTGGGAGGAGATCGGCCAGCGCTACGACCTCGAGCTCGAAGTGGTCAACCCCTTCGTGGACCCCACCTGGCGGTTCATGACGCTCGACAGCGACGGCAAGATCCGGATGGACCCGTCCTCCCGTTACGCGATGGCCTCGCTGATCGCGATCAAGGACGACTACGACATTTCCACCGGCAACGACGCCGACGCCGACCGCCACGGCATCGTCACGCCCGACGGCGGGTTGATGAATCCGAACCACTTCCTCGCGGTGGCCATCGAATACCTGGTCGCCAACCGGATGGGCTGGGACGCGCTGACCAAGATCGGCAAGACCGCGGTGACGTCGTCGATGATCGACCGGGTGGTCTCCGTGCTCGGGCGCGACGTGCACGAGGTGCCCGTGGGGTTCAAGTTCTTCGTTCCCGGATTGTTCAGCGGCAGCCTTGCCTTCGGCGGCGAGGAGAGCGCGGGCGCGTCGTTCCTGCGGATGGACGGCACGGTCTGGACCACCGACAAGGACGGCATCCTGCTCGCCCTGCTCGCGGGCGAGATCGCCGCGGTCACCGGGCAGAGCCCGTCGGCGCGCTACGTCGAACTCGAACGCCGCTACGGCAGCCCCGCCTACGCGCGGATCGACGCACCGGCCACCGCGGAACAGAAAGAGCTGCTCGCGAAGTTGACTCCGGACATGATCACCACGAAGGAGGTCGCCGGGGAGCCGGTCACCGCGGTGCTCACCAGGGCGCGGGGCAACGGAGCGCCGCTGGGCGGTCTCAAAGTGACCACCGAGAACGCGTGGTTCGCCGCTCGCCCGTCCGGCACCGAGGACAAGTACAAGATCTACGCGGAATCGTTCCACGGCCCGGAGCACCTCGCCGAGGTGCAGACGGCCGCGGAGGAATTGGTGGGGCAGGCGCTGTCCGGTGACCGGTAGATCCAAGCCCCTGCCCACCGAGATCTGGGTGCTGGTCGGGGGCGCGTTCGTCATCGCCATCGGGTTCGGTCTGGTCGCCCCGGTGCTGCCGCAGTTCGCGCGCGGCTTCGGCGTCGGCGTGGCGGCCGCCTCGGCGATCGTGTCCGCGTTCGCGCTGATGCGGCTGCTGTTCGCGCCGCTCAGCGGGCGGCTGGTGCAGCGGCTGGGGGAGCGCTCGGTCTATCTCGGCGGGCTGCTGATCGTCGCGGTGTCCACCGGCGCCAGCGCGTTGGCGCAGAACTATTGGCAGCTCATGCTGTTGCGGTCGCTCGGCGGCATCGGATCGACCATGTTCACCGTGTCGTCGCTGGCGCTCGTCATCCGCATCTCCCCGCCCGAGCAGCGCGGCCGGGTCTCCGGGTTGTGGTCGACCAGCTTCCTGGTCGGCTCGGTGAGCGGGCCGCTGGTCGGTGGCGGGTTGTCCGGGCTCGGGCTGCGCTGGCCGTTCGTCATCTACGCCGTCGCGTTGCTCGCCGTGAGCGTGGTGGTGTACCTGAGCTTGCGGCATTCGGAACTGGCCGCGCCGGAGCCCGTCGGCGGTGTTCGCATGATGTCCTTCCGGGAGGGGTTGGCGCGGCCGGAGTACCGGGCGGTGCTGCTGTCGAATTTCGCCAATGGGGCCGCCGTGTTCGGTGTCCGGATGGCGTTGGTGCCGCTGCTCGTCGTCGAGGTGCTGCACCAGGCGCCGGGTATGGCCGGTGTCGCGTTGACGGTGTTCGCCGCGGGGAACGTCGCGGTGCTGTTCGCCTCGGGGCGACTGTCCGACCGGTGGGGGCGCAAACCGTTCGTGATCGTCGGCTCGCTGGTGTGTGCGGCGGGAACGGCGGGGCTCGGCCTGGCGACCGACCTCCCGTGGCTGCTCGCCACCTCGTTCCTGGCCGGGCTCGGGTCCGGCATGTTCACGCCGACCCAGCAGGCCGCCGTCGCCGACATCATCGGGCCCAAGGCGCGCGGCGGCCCGGTGCTCGCCGGTTTCCAGATGGCCGCCGACCTCGGCACCGTCATCGGCCCGGTCGCCGTGGGCGCCCTGGCGCAGCAGGTGTCCTATGCGCTCGCGCTCGGTGTGACCGGAGCTTTGCTCGCTGTCGCCGCGCTCGTCTGGGCTGTGGTGCCCGAGCCGTTGCGGCGGGGGAGTTCGGTTCCCTCGGAGAGCCCGTCCGAACATTCCGGCGGAGCGGACGACACCGAGCGGCGCGCTGCTCGTATCGAGCGTGCGCTGAACGAGGTGTCCGGCGCGCCGATCGCCGACAGCCCGGTGCCGGCGGTGGCCGAGTCTGCCGAGCTTCCGGGTGATCGCGCAGCGGCCGTCGAAGATTCCCGTGCGGCGGCCGGTCGTCGCCGATCGATGACGAACGGCGTCAGGACGGCTGCTGAATCCGGTGGCACGGTGAGCCCTCCGTCGGTTGTGAGCGGTGATCGTCGTGGTACGGCGGTCGATGCCGGACCTGTGCGGGCGGTGCCGGGTACGGCGGTCGCCGACTCGGACGGAGCTGAATACCCGGGGGCGTCGGGGCGACCGATGTCCCGTGGCAAACGTCCGCGGCCGGTACGGCGCACCCGCCGCGGACGCTGAAGCCTTCACCGGCGTCACTTACGGCAGCGCGCCCGTCCAGCGGGACCGCTGACCTCGTCGCCAGGCTCAGGGTGGCGGCCGCCGTGGTTGTCCGGTCGGTGACATGCGGTCACCACCGTGGTCGCGCGCGGGTCGCCCGGCTCTCACTCGTGCAGCGGCCGATGGCATCGGGGAACCGGCCACAGACGAAGCCGGCAGGCGGCAACGAGTGCCGCGCCGCAGGGCACCGGAACGCGGCCGTCGGAGCCATCGCTGCCGAGCCGGTACCAGGTCGGCGACGATGACCGCATTCCATGCGCTGTCGAGCGATGGAAGTGCGAGGACCGAACCGGACGCGTGGCCAAGCCGTTTGCCGCTGACCAGGTCAGGTGCGCGGGTGTCCATTGGAGGTCGGATCGGTGGCCCGGCGGCGGGGATGGCGGTTCGTTGCGGCAAAGTGTCAATGTGAGCGAATCGCGTTCGAAGTACACACCCCGGCCGATGTCCAGTGCGACCACCTATGCGCTCGGTGCGGTCGCTCTCGTGTTGATCGTGGTGATCGTCATCGCGGCGATCCGCTGGGGGCGGGACGACGCGGCCGTCCGCAACGACGGCTACGGTTCGGTGCGGAACGAGGCGGTGCACTCGGTGCTCGAGCAGAACGGTTCGATCCTGCTCGGCCGCCCGGACGCGAAGAAGACCATCGACATTTTCGAGGACCCGCTGTGCCCCGGCTGCGGCAGCTTGGAGCGCATCTACGGTCAAGAGATCGCGCAGAAGATCGATGAGGGCGCGCTGGCGGTCCGTTATCGCCTGGTGAACTTCCTCGACGCCCGCTCGCGGAGCAAGGACTACTCCACCCGCGCGGTCGCGGCGAACCAGTGTGTGGCCGAGGCGGGTTCGGGCCCGGTCTACTCCAAGTTCCACACCGAACTGTTCACTACCAAGCGCCCCAGCGAAGGCGGCGCCGATCTGAGCAACGAGGAACTCGCCGCTATCGCGGGCGACGCCGGAGCCGCCGAGTCCGTGCGGCAATGCATCGCCACCGGCGCCAAGGTCGAGTCCGCCCGCAGCAGCGCCATGGCACAGACGGCCGCGCTCGGCGCGGCGCTGGGCGGCTCCGCGGCCACACCCGCGGTCTTCGACGGCACGACCAAGGTCGACACCAACGACGAGAACTGGGTGGTCTCGCTCACCCGGTGAGCAGCGAACGCCTGCGCTGTTCCCGGTAGACCATGATCTGGTGATCTCCCTCACGAAGCGCCGATCCGCCACGGACTCGGCAAGGCGATGCGGTCTCGCGGCGAAGGGAAGGGCCGGAACGCCGACTCCACCAAATCGACGCCCCGGCCCACTCGACGGCGCGACCCGACATCCCCAGCCCCCGAGGTCGCCATCCGCCGAGCTTTCAGTTGGTCTGGGGCCGGGCAACGGCTCCACCTGCCGCCGCCCGGCCCGCGCACTCGACGCCGCGATCCGGCCCCCTGTCCTGGACCGCGCCTCGAGATGTCTCCATGTCCAGTTGCGAGACCGGGTGTACCGCTCGCTGTTTCGGCATTCGTCCCGACCCGCGAAACGTGCCGACCGATCGGCACATCCCTGTCCGGCACTGCAACCGCCCACACCCTCACGCATCCGACTCGCACCAGACGACCGCTGGACACTCGGGAACGAACAAATCAGCAACCCCATCTGCTCTGCCCAACCCGAGTGTCCAACCGCCTACCTCCCCACACCCCGCACGATCGAAATCACTTCGAACACATGTTCGATACTAACCTCAACTGCCGCCTCCTGTCACCCCCGAATCAAGGCGATTTGGTTGCCGACACACCGTTGGTGTAACTTCATTCAAGCGCGGCGGGGACGCCCGGAGCGCAACAACCAGGGGCTATGGCGCAGCTGGTAGCGCACCACACTGGCAGTGTGGGGGTCAGGGGTTCGAGTCCCCTTAGCTCCACAGAAATAGCAGGTCAGGCCCGGTCTTAGACCGAGCCTGACCTGTTTTTTGTGTCAGGCCCCGCGTTTACCCCCGCTTTGGTCCTAGATCCTGTTCACCGAAATCGACGCGGTCGCGTGTGCAGCTGTGTCCACCGGGACCGGGCCGGCGGATTCGAATAGCAATCGTCTTGACCAACAACCGCCCTGGATGCCGCATGGCTGCGATGTCGTCGAGGGACGGGGTCGTGACACGGTTGATCGCGCTAGACATGGCAGTCGACAAGGGCGGTGCCAATCCGATTTACGAATGCAGATTCACCCATTCCAACGATCTGCGCCCGGCCAATGGCAGCGCCCCGGCCGAACTGCTGCGCCCCTGTCTCCCCGTTGTGCACGCCGCCCGCAGCGCAAGGTGATGGATAGGTTGCTGCGTCGGCTGTGGCCTCCCTCTCGCTAGTCGAGGAAGTAGGCGTCGAGCTTCTCATCGGAATCCAGGATCTCGTCCGAAGCTACGCCGAGTTCCGCCGCTAGTTCGATCGATCCGGCGAGCGCGACCTGCACGTCGGGCGAGAAGGCTCGTTCGAGCAGCCCGAGATAGTCCGACATGCTCTGGTCCAGCTTTTCCAGTATGGCCTGGTATTCCGCGGCGAGTTGCTCGTCGAGCGTGCGTTGCTCGTCGAGGTAACGCTCGATCAGCGCCGCCTCTCGCTTCGTCAACGACGATGCGGCGGCCTTGTACAGCACAGTGCCGACCGTGGTGCCGATGACGGCGCCGAGGACCGGGAGGGGGATGGTCGCCTGGCCGACGCAAGAGGCCAGCGCGCGTACTGCGGCCTCCAGGGCGATGAGTTCGGAGTTCTCGATGAACTCGAGTTCGTCGATCTGGCCCCGGCGCAGCTTGTTCGCTTGTTCTGCGATGCTGAAGGATGTGGTGACGATCGAGCTGGCGACGGCTGCGGAGGTCGCGGTGAAATTTGTGAGCGCGTAAATGCTCAGTCCTCGGACGCCGCCCTTGCCGAAACCTGAGCCGGTCTCGCCTGCGAGGTCGATCCAGTCGCGCTCGCTGAACTCACTGAGCCGCTTGCCTTCCCGACGCTTGGCGACCACGGCCAGTACGAACGCAGTCGCGCCCGCAGTCGCGGCGGCGGTGAGCGCGGCGGTGCCTCCTTCTCGCAACGTCGGACCGCTGCGCTGGTAGGCATCCTCGCGCAAAGACTGGTCCGTGGCGTGGAGCGAGCCCTTTTCGGCCGCCATGGTCGAGGTGTAGACATCGCGCTGCACTTGGTTGTATTCGAGCGTCGAGGGCTCGAGCGATTCGAAGCCGACCGATCCGGTTTGGAAGAACGCCTGAACCCGCTGCCAGTCTCTGAGAGAAGGTCCGTCGCCGCTGCGTGACAGTAGCTTGCTCGCTTCCTCGGGCGGCAAGGCATGGAGCCGCTGGATCACCTCGAAGTGATCACGAGGGATCTGGTATTTCCCACCGTTGCGCACGTATTCGGGATACTTCTGGAGGTGCTCGGCGATCGCGCCCAGTGAGAAGCGGCCACCCGCTGCGACGAATTTCTGCTGGATCTCGATACTTCCGCGCATCAGGTCGACGGGGCCGTTGTCGTTGACCCACTGGTAGACGGGCTCGTGGCCGAGGATCTGCTTTCGGGCGTTGCCGATCCCGACCTCGGCGATCTCGGCGATGAAGCCGTGCATGCCACGCTGTCCGCCGCGGTTGGCGGCGACCACCTCGAGGTCGATCTTCTTGACGGCTTCATCGACGCTGGTGAGCGCGTCCCGAAGGTACTCGTCCTGCTGGCTGAGCGCGCTCAGGAGGTTGTCTATGCGGAGCTGGTTGAGATAGCTCACCCAGGAAGCAACTGCCTGCTCCTGGGCGCCCGTGACGAACTCGGCAGCGTCACGCACTATCGGCATCCTGTTCGATGCGCATGCTCAGCATGCTCGCGCACGACTTCGTGTTGTTCACCAACATAGCAAGTGTCGACCGCTCGGCAGGGGCGAGCGCGTGGAAATCGGCGCGGAAGTGCACCAAGGCTTCGCCGTAACTCTTCACCAGCCCTTCGCGCAGCGAGGTCGTCCGCTGGAGGAGGTCATCGATCTGAGCATCCATGCCTTCGACGAGGGCGGTATTGCGCTTTATCGCAGTCAGCGCTTCGTGCTTCGCCTCTCGATTCTCGAACTTCTTCTTCGCGAACAGGGCGATCGACGCGAGCAGGGTTGCGCCCGCGATGGTCCAGCCGATCGGCCCGGCAAGCGCGAGCAGTGTGGTGCCTGCCGCAGTGCCGCCGCCACCGGCGGCCAGCGCGCCGCCACCGAGCCACGCCAGTGCTGCCTGGCTGGCTGCCGCCCCGGAAAGGGTCGAGATCGCGGTGCCGGTCGACGCTGTCCCGAAGGTGGTGGCGACCCACATCGCCGCCGACGGTGCCAGGCCCGCTACCGCGGTGCCCGCCGCGAACCCGGCGCCGGCGCCTGCTGCCGACAACCGCGCCGCTTCCAACTCTTTGCGAGCGAAATCCTCCGCGTTCAGGAACCTTTTCCGATGTACCTCGATCTCGTCGAAGTCGGTATCGAATGATTTCGGGGTGTTGGCGATGCTGTTCACCAACTGCTCGACCAGCTCGATCAGGTCCGTCGAACGTTCGCGCTGACGCAACAGACACAGGCCCCTGTCGGCCATCGCCGTAAAGACGCCGTTGTATTCCGCTACGGCCACTTCGTAGGGGTCCGGCCCTTTCGCAGTCAGCTTCTCGACCCTGCCTCTGGCAGCGTCCTTGACGTTGCCGACCTGCCCGGCGAACTGCGATGAAGCAGTTCGCGCCGCCTTGCCGATACCGTCGACGGTCCTGCCGATGCCCTCCTTGGCGTTGCCTACGTTGAGCTTGGCGTTGCCTACGTCGAGCTGTTCTACCATCGCACCCCTCCAAGACCATTGCGGCTCAACAACGTAACGGAGAATATCGACCACATGTGACAGATTGGACGGAATGCACACTCCGATCCACCCAGGGCGGCGGCCCCCGGAGTCGACTCACCGAGTGCCTTTGCCGGTCCGCTCCACGGCTCTCGCCCTCGCGGGGCCGGCCCCCGCGGGCGTGCCCTACGAACGAATCGAGATAGGTCACCGCCGCAACAACAGAACCCCGACCCACACTCCCGCCACAATTCGAGCGACCCCACCACCAGCAAGCCCGAACCCCTGAGCTGTCGATACTTTCAGCAGCGAACCGAGCCACATCAACCGTCGGGGGCAGGCTCTGTGCTCCGGAGGCAGGGCTGAGGATCGCGGAGACGAAAGTGTTGACGCTGCCGAGTTCGGCGACACCGGCACCGGCGTCCTCGCTGTCCACCCTGAACTGTCGGAAGCACTACGACGCTCGCGTCTAGCGAGAAGCTGGACTGCGCGCTCCCGGGAGGCCGTCGCGAGCGCTCTGCCGACCAGGGAAACTCCGGACGCAGGTTCGTGAACCCCAGGAATCGAACCTGCAACACCCCCTGGGGTTTTGCAGCCAGCGGCGGCCTCGCGCGGGAGTGTGTTTCCCCGCAACGTCTGACCTGCGGCAATCATTGTCGCAGGTCGGTGCCCTCGGCGGGGCGTGTCGAACATGGGAACGGGGACGACAGGCGGATTTCGGGTGGGCGGCTGGTTGTCGAAGCGAATTATCAGCTGTAGTGACGGGTGGTGCCTCTTGTTCTGCTGTTTCTCGGCCGGTACGACCAATGCGACTGACTGGCCGTCATCCACGGCATCGGTAACTATTCGCTCGTTCTACCTGGCTTCCTTGTGCGGGAGGCATGCGGGCGGTGATGAATGCGTAGTCGTCCGTGATGATTGAGTCGCTGATGACTACGGCGAAATGCGAACGACAGAAGAGGGTGTTTCGGCTGGTCACGGGCATTGTTGGTGCCGTTGGAACATTTTCGTGGCCAGCGTGTTTCGATGTTGGGTGTGTTGGTGACGGGTGGGTGCGTGTTGCCTCTACTGCTGACGCTCTGCGGACGATGAATACCGGTGCGGCGAACCACCCCGATCCTCTGAGCCTTGCGGCCGCAACCCGATACAGTCACCACGTGGACAGCGGGCAGAAGAACCTCGGCAAAACGGTCAGGATGTTCCTTGCCGATGGAACGCCGGGCGGCCTGCAGACGGCGGAGATCATGAACTGGACGGGTCATATAGTCGCGGCGCCCCGCTCGGATCTTGCTAGGCTGCTCGCTCGCCGCGAAGTCGGCAGAACGGGTGTCTACGTCCTGATCGGTGAGGATCCGGACACCGGCGGAATCCTTGCCTACATCGGCGAAGGGGACGAGGTCGGTGTCCGCATTCGGCGACATGCCGAGCCCAAGTCCCAGAACGGCAAGGACTTTTGGGATCGAGCGATAGTAATCACCAGCAAGGACGCCAACATCACCAAGGCGCATGCGAGGTATCTGGAGGCGAGGCTCATTCAGCTCGCCCAGCAAGCCGGCCGCGCCAAACTCGTCAACGGCACCGCGCCGCCGCTGTCGCCCCTCCCCGAAGCAGACATCTCCGATATGGAGAGCTTCATCGCAGAGGCGCGCATCGTGCTCCCTGTCCTCAACGTCAACATCTTCCGATCGGTATCCGTGATGCCGACCCCTTCGGCGGCTCCCAAAGACCCCATGGCCGAATCACTCTCGCCCGTGTTCGAGATGGCTATCCGCAAGCACGGGATCACCGCGACGGCACAGGAGATCGACGGCGAATTCGTCGTCCGCGCCGGGTCGTTGGCGCGCTCATCATGGTCGGGCTGGCCCAGTAACTATCAGCGGTTGCATCAAAACCTTGTCGGTGAAGGCGTTCTCGAGGCAACCAGTTCCGGTGAGGTGGCCGCCTTCACCCGTGACTATCCGTTCTCTTCTCCGTCCGCTGCTGCTGCCGTCGTCGCAGGTCGCAATACGAATGGGCGGGAATCGTGGAGGACCCCCGAGACAGGTACGACATTCGGCGACTGGCAGAACCGAGAGACCTGAATCCCAACCGCGACTTCATCGGGCGAGCAGCTCTGCGTCGCGTCGGTCGAGGTAAGGCCGAGCCGCGTTCGGCTGCGGGCGCAGAAGCTGGGCCACGAGAGGCCCTGGGCAGTCCTGCTCGAGAAGGGGGCATCCCCTGACGAGGTTCAGCGCGATCAAGTCCACGCCACCGGATGCGGACTTGCGATGGGTTCGACACGCCCCATACATGCTGAGCATGTGGCGGGCAGGAGCGCCGAGACCGAGGTCTTCACCTCGAGATGTGGCGGAGTTCTTCGAGTGTGCAACATGCGCCGGTGTTGGTGGGGCCGTGCGGCGATGGACGCTGGCCTCGAAGGACTAACCCCCACGAGATGCGGCATACAGCAGTGTCGTTTGGCGGTGTCGCAAGGCGCTTCGATGTTGGCGGTTGTTCAGCGGATGCTTGGTCACCACAAGCCGAGTATTACGCTCGGTGTGTACTCGGATCTATTCGATGACGATCTCGACGAAGTGGCGACCCGGCTGGATTCCGCGCGGACCGGTTGGGACTGCCCCGAGTTTGGTTGACTCGTGGGTTTGGTCTTTCAGGCCGCGACTGCGGGCCGGTTTATTGTCTCAAACTCGATCGGGGTGAGCCGA